>DASZPC010000480.1:0-10232 GCA_035550455.1 Chitinophagales bacterium
CCCCCTTGTTGAAATGGATCAAACGTTTTTAATAGTAGTTGCCGACGAGCAACACGAAAAATATGCAGAAATCATCTGCGCTGAAATGGAAAACTCGGCCAAAGCCCGCGGTACGGGTATTGCCAGGCGTTCGCCCGATTATGTAAAAAAGAAAATGCAGGAAGGCAAGGCAGTGGTGGCGCTCTCATCCAAAGGCGAGTGGGCCGGGTTTTGCTACATCGAATCATGGGGACACGGCAAATATGTGGCCAATTCGGGCCTGATTGTCGCCCCTCAGTTCCGCAAAAGCGGCCTTGCCCGCGAAATAAAAAAGAAGATATTCGAACTTTCGCGCAGCAGATTCCCCGAAGCAAAACTCTTTGGGCTAACCACAGGCCTGGCAGTCATGAAAATCAATTCCGACCTCGGATACGAGCCGGTAACCTATAGTGAGCTAACCGACGATGCCGAATTTTGGAAAGGATGCCAAAGCTGTGTGAACTTTGAAATACTACAAAGTAAAGAGCGCAAAAACTGCCTGTGCACAGCCATGTTGTACGACCCTGCTGAAATAGAGAAAAAACAAAAGGCTGCCAACCCTGTTGTAAAACAGGCAGAAGCTGAAAAACCCCAGATATTCCATAGCATGAAAAAGCTGTTGGCTTACATGTATTCTATCGCCTTTTAAAACAACTATCATGGCAGAAAACAACAAAGTGGTTTTGGCATTCAGCGGCGGGCTCGACACCACCTTCTGTGCTATATACCTCAAAAGCGAAAAGAATTGCGAGGTACATGCGCTTACTGTAAATACCGGTGGTTTCAGCGATGAGGAAATAGCAAAAATAGAAGCCCATGCACTGGCCCTGGGCGTTAAATCATTTAAATGTGTTGATGCCCGTAACGACTATTACCGGGATGTAATTAAGTATTTGATTTTTGGTAACGTGCTTAAAAACAATACCTACCCGCTTTCGGTAAGCGCCGAAAGGATTGTGCAGGCCATTGCCACCGCAAAATATGCCGCCGAAATTGGGGCCGATTCAGTAGCACACGGAAGCACCGGCGCCGGTAACGACCAGGTGCGCTTTGATATGGTGTTCCAGGTAATGGCGCCATCGCTTAAAATTATCACCCCCATCCGCGACCTTAAACTTTCGCGTGAGCAGGAAATTGAATACCTGAAGAAAAACGGCGTAAGCATGAATTTTGAGAAGGCGGCTTACAGCATTAATAAAGGTATTTGGGGAACCTCGGTAGGTGGGCGCGAAACACTCACTTCGAACACCGGTTTGCCCGAAACAGCCTTTCCTACGCAACTGGAAGCAGAAAACAGCAGTAATATAACTTTGCATTTTGAACAGGGCGAACTGAAAGGGCTGAACGATAAGCAATTTGCCAACCCGGTTGATGCCATTACTGAATTGCAAAAAATAGCAGCGCCTTATGCCATAGGCCGCGATATACATGTGGGCGATACTATTATAGGCATTAAGGGGCGTGTTGGTTTTGAAGCCGCTGCACCGCTTATTATTGTCAAAGCCCACCACTTGCTCGAAAAACATACCCTTACCAAATGGCAGTTGTTTTTAAAAGACCAATTATCATCATGGTATGGCAACTGGCTGCACGAGGGGCAATATTTTGACCCTGTAATGCGCAATATCGAAGCCTTCTTTACCTCTACCCAGCAGTTTGTAACCGGAAAGGTTTTCGTAAAACTACTGCCCTATCGCTTTGAGCTAACCGGTATTGAATCTGCACACGATTTGATGTCGGCTAAGTTTGGCAGTTATGGCGAAATGAACAAAACCTGGACAGGCGATGATGTAAAAGGCTTTACAAAAATATTCGGCAACCAAACCGGCATATACTTACAGGTAAACAACCTTAACACCCTTGCCGATGAAAAAAATTAAGGCAGGTATTATAGGTGGCGCAGGCTACACCGGTGGCGAACTTATCCGCCTGCTATTGCTGCACCCACAGGTAGAAATAGCTTTTGTACAAAGCAACAGCAATAGCGGAAAACCGGTAAGCGATATACACGCTGATTTACTGGGCGAAACTGCGCTTCATTTCTCACCCTTGCACCAAACAGATGTGGATGTTTTATTTCTGTGCGGCGGGCATGGTGCAGGAAGAAAATTGGTAGGCGATAATGAACTGCCGGATGATTTGGCAATAATTGATTTGAGTGAAGATTTTCGCCACTATGCTAATCATAATTTCAAAGGCCGCAGTTTTGTTTACGGCCTGCCCGAATTAAACCGCGAAAAAATAAAGGCTGCAAAAAGCATTGCCAACCCCGGTTGCTTTGCCACCTGTATTCAACTGGCGTTGTTGCCCTTGGCAGCTGCTAATCAATTAACAGCCAATGTACATGTTAACGCCACTACCGGCAGCACCGGTGCGGGGCAGGCGCCGGGCGCTACCACCCACTTTAGCTGGCGCGATAGTAACCTTTCGGTTTACAAAGCATTTGCCCATCAGCATGTAAAAGAAATCACCGAGTCTTTAACTTCATTGCAACCGGGTTTTAACAACGAAATCATGTTCATTCCGCAGCGGGGAAACTTTACACGGGGTATACTGGCTACTGCCTATCTTGAAACAAATTCATTGGGCACAGAACTTGAAACACTGTACCAACAATTTTATGCTGCCCATCCCTTTGTTACCATCAGCCCCAACTATATTGATTTAAAACAGGTGGTTAATACCAACCGGTGCTTTATTCATATTGAAAAACATGGCACTCATGTTTTAATTACATCGGTAATTGATAACCTGCTGAAGGGCGCCTCAGGGCAGGCTGTGCAAAACATGAACCTTATTTTTGGCCTTGACGAAAAAACCGGGCTTCAACTTAAACCCTCCGCCTTTTAAAAATGAACCTGTTTGATGTATATCCGCTTTTTGATATTACCCCTGTAAAAGGCGAAGGCATTTATCTGTACGATAATAAGGGCAACAGGTATATGGATTTGTATGGCGGCCATGCAGTAATTTCTGTGGGGCATAGCCACCCGCATTATGTAGAGGCCATAACAAAGCAGTTAAACCAGCTTGGGTTTTATTCTAACTCGGTAAAAATCCCCCAGCAACTGGAGCTGGCAGAAAAATTGGGCGGGTTATCCGGTTACCCTGACTATTCCTTGTTCCTGTGTAATTCCGGTGCTGAGGCAAATGAGAATGCTTTAAAATTAGCCTCTTTCAAAACCGGGCGGAACAAAATTATCGCTTTCCGCAAATCATTTCACGGGCGCACTTCGCTGGCCGTAGCCGCTACAGACGATAAAACCATTAAGTCAAAAGTAAACAGCGATGCAGATATCATTTTCCTTACGCTGAACGATGAGCAGGCTTTAACAGAGGCGATGAACGATGAAGTTTGCGCTGTAATTGTAGAAGGTATACAGGGTGTTGGGGGAGTAAATATTCCGGGTGTACCATTCCTGAAATTGGCGCGACAGCTATGCGATAAATACGGCGCATCATTGATACTGGATGAAGTGCAAAGCGGCTATGGGCGCACTGGCTATTTCTTTGCGCATCAGTGTGCATCTATTCAGCCCGATTTAATTACAGTAGCAAAAGGCATGGGCAATGGTTTTCCGGTGGCGGGTGTTTTAATCCATCCATCCTTCGGGGCAAGGCACGGTTTGCTGGGCACTACTTTTGGCGGCAATTATCTTGCCTGTGCAGCCGCAATTGCGGTGCTTGATATTATCAAGTCAGAAAACTTAATTCAAAACGCACAGAACACTGGTAATTACTTAATGCAGCAACTCCAAGCTATTGAAGGCGTAAAAGCAATTCGCGGCATGGGGCTGATGGTAGGCGTGGAGTTAAACGGCCCTTGCACGGCGGTGCGCAATAACCTGTTGCAGCAACACCGTATTTTCACCGGTTCGTCCTCTCATAAAAACACATTGCGTATTCTACCGCCTTTAAATATCGCCCGCGAACATATTGATGTATTTGTTGACGCTTTTAGTTCATCCTTAAAAGAAACTGCCGTCTTATGAAAAACTTCATTTCGGTAAAAGATGCAGGCAACCTTGATAGATTAATTAAAGAAGCACTTGAAATAAAGGCGCATCCCGGCATTTATTCCGATTTAGGAAAAGGCAAAACCATTGGCTTGTTGTTCCTGAACCCCAGCCTGCGCACGCGTATGAGCAGCCAGCGGGCAGCTTTCGACCTGGGTATGAGTGTAATGGTACTGAACCTTGATAAAGATAGTTGGCAGATTGAATTTGAAGACGGCGCTGTTATGAACAGCACTAAGAGCGAGCATATCCGAGAGGCGGCTGCTGTAATTGCGCAATACTGCGATGTGGTGGGCATCCGGTGTTTTCCGGGTTTGGTGGATAAGGAAAAAGATTATTCCGAACAGGTGCTGAACAGTTTTATGAAGTATTGCACTAAACCGGTGGTAAGCCTTGAATCAGCTACGCGCCATCCATTGCAAAGTTTTGCCGATGTAATTACGATTGCCGAAACCAGTAAAAAGCAAAAGCCCAAAGTGGTACTTACCTGGGCGCCGCATATTAAAGCCCTTCCTCAGGCCGTTCCCAACTCTTTTGCCGAATGGGCAGTGGCAAGTGGCGCTGAAGTGGTAATTACACAGCCAGAGGGTTATGAATTGGATACGCAATTTAGCGAAGGGGCAAAAGTTGAATACAACCAAAATGAAGCGTTGAAAAATGCTGACTATGTATATGTAAAAAACTGGTCGTCGTTCAACAATTATGGGGCTATACCGGAAGTTAAAGGCGACTGGCTGCTTACCCCTGAAAAACTGGCGCTTACCGCCAATGCAGGGGTAATGCATTGCCTGCCGGTGCGCAGAAATATAGAACTTCTTGATGCTGTTATTGACGGCCCCAACAGCCTGATACAGCAACAGGCCGGCAACCGGGTAATAGCAGCTAAAACAGTATTCAAAAAAATACTTGAAAATATTCAGGCATGAAGGAGCTGCTGGTAATAAAAATTGGCGGTAACATAATTGACGATGACAAGGCACTGGCTTCGTTCCTGGAGGATTTTGCTTCGGTGAACACGGATAAAATACTGGTGCATGGGGGTGGCAAACTGGCTACCCGCTTAAGCACCAGCCTTGGTATTGAAACAAAAATGGAAGACGGCAGACGCGTTACTGATGAAGAAACAATCAAAGTAGTAACGATGGCCTACGCCGGATGGATAAATAAAAATATAGTGGCGAAGCTACAGGCTAAGGGTTGTAATGCGTTGGGCCTTTGCGGGGCCGATGCCAGCGTTATACCAGCGGTAAAACGCCCTGTGGGCAAAATTGATTACGGCTGGGTGGGCGATATTGAAAGCAAAAATGTGAATATCAATTTTTTATCCGGGCTCATCAACCAAAATATAACACCGGTTTTCGCGCCGGTTTCGTCGGATGGAAGTGGAAACTTGCTCAACATCAATGCCGATACGATAGCGCGCACTATTGCTGAGGCAATGAGCACAGAATTTGAAACAAGGTTGATTTATTGTTTTGAAAAGCGCGGCCTGTTGATGAATGTGGAGGATGATTCAACCCTGATAAATGAAATTAATGCCGGGAAAGTAGAGGAATTGAAACAGTATGGAGTAATCACAGCGGGCATGTTGCCCAAAATTGATAATGCGCTGGGGGCTATTAGTGGCGGCGTTAGCGAAGTGGTGATTGGGCACGCCGCACACATAAAACATATAGCTCAAAAACAAAAAGGATATGGCACATACATCACAGCATGATATAGTGGAAGCCGTAACCGGTTTGTTGAAGGAACTGATTGCAATCCCTTCTTTTAGCAAAGAGGAAGATAGAACTGCCGAAAAGATTTTTGGCTTTTTAGAAGCACAGGGCTGTAGTGTTTACCGCGAGGGGAATAATGTGTGGGTGCGCAATAAACATTACGATGCCTCTAAACCCACTCTCCTGCTTAATTCGCACCATGATACGGTAAAACCAAATACCGGTTATACGCGCAACCCATTTGAACCGGTAGTAGAAAACGGAAAGTTATACGGGCTTGGCAGTAACGATGCTGGCGGCCCGTTGGTTTCGTTATTGGGAACATTCCTGCACTTTAATACACAAACGCATTTGCCTGTTAATATTATTTATGCTGCTACTGCCGAGGAGGAAATTTCAGGCAAAGGCGGCATAGAAAGTATCGTCAGTGAGCTTAGTGAAATTGACTTAGCCATTGTGGGTGAACCAACCGGTATGCAAATGGCGGTGGCCGAGCGCGGTTTGCTCGTGCTTGATTGCATAGCAACCGGAAAAGCCGGACATGCTGCGCGAAGCGAAGGAATCAATGCTATATATGAAGCCCTGCCAGATATCGAATGGTTCCGCAATTATAAATTCGATAAAACCTCCGAATGGCTGGGGCCGGTGAGCATGAATGTAACGGTAATAGAGGCGGGCCATGCGCATAATCAAATTCCGGCGGAGTGTAAATTTATGGTGGATATACGGTTGAATGAATGTTACACACACGAAGAAATACTTGCTACTATCAAACAGCATGTAAAGTGTACTATTGAGCCACGTTCCACCCGTATCAAACCCTCATTCATCAACACTTCGCACCCAATGATTGAAGCTGCCCGCAATATGGGGATAGCGCTCTATGGTTCACCTACCACTTCTGATATGGCACTTATGCCCTGGAATGCCGTCAAAATAGGCCCGGGATTATCCGAAAGGTCGCACAGTGCTGATGAGTTTATTTTTGTGGATGAAATAAAAACCGGCATTGAAATTTATATTGCATTGATTGAAAACTATGCCCAACTATTAAAAACCCAAAGCGCATGAAACTGTGGCAAAAAGGCGGTGAAAAACAGGATGAAAAAGCAGTGGTAACTGAAAATTTTACCGTTGGCAACGACCGGTTGTGGGATATGCGCCTAGCTGCTTTTGATGTGCTCGGCTCGCTGGCACATGCCGAAATGCTGGCACAGGTGAAACTGATTACAACAGAGGAGTTCAAAGCCATTGAAAAAGGCCTTAAAGAAATACTGAACGATATTGAAACTGGCACTTTTGTAATTGAAGAGCATGTGGAGGATGTCCACTCGCAGGTAGAGAAAATACTGACAGAAAAAACAGGCGAAGCCGGTAAAAAACTGCACACAGGCCGCTCGCGCAACGACCAGGTTTTAGTGGATATAAAACTTTACCTGAAGCATGAACTGAAAGTAATAGCAGGCCAGGGACTGCAGTTATTTGATCGGCTTCAACAATTAAGCGAACAGCACAAAAACGATTTACTGCCCGGCTATACGCATTTTCAGTTAGCTATGCCATCTTCCTTTGGCTTGTGGTTTGGCGCTTATGCCGAAAGCCTTGCCGATGATATGGAACTTCTGGCCGCTGCTTATAAAATTGCCGATAAAAACCCGCTTGGTTCCGGCGCAGGGTATGGTTCCGCTTTTCCGCTTTTCCGCTCTCTTACAACCAAACTGCTTGGCTTTACTGAAATGAATTACAATTCCGTGTATGCACAAATGACACGCGGCAAAACCGAGAAGGCTGCTTTAACGGGTATGGCTGCCATAGCGGCTACCATTTCTAAATTCGCATACGATGTTTGCCTGTATATGAACCAACAGTTTGCTTATGTCTCGTTTCCCGAATCGCTTACTACCGGTTCCAGTATTATGCCGCATAAAAAGAACCCCGATATTTTTGAGTTGCTGCGCGCCAAATGCAACAGGTTACAGGCTGCCCCCAATGAAATGGCCTTGCTGTGCAACAACCTCCCATCGGGCTACCACCGCGATATGCAATTAACCAAAGACATTCTTTTCCCGGCTATTGATACGATGAAAGAATGCCTGGAAGTGCTTTTGTTTGCACTGCGCGATATAAAGGTGCGCAAGGACATACTGAACGATTCAAAATTCGATGAACTTTTCAGCGTGGAAGAAATAAACAAGCTCACCATCAAAGGCGTTCCTTTCCGCGATGCCTACAAACAAGTTGGCCAGGCTTTTAACGATGGCGCCTTCAAACCGGAACATCAACTATATCACACACACGAAGGCAGTATTCATAACCTGTGCAATGAAGAAATAAAAGCTATGATGGAAAGGGCCTGTTCTGTTTTCAAGGCATAGCGGCAGCTTTGGCATTAAGAGTAAACCACACACCGGACGTGGCTTATGGCCAGTTAAGCAGAAAACTATTAATATTGCCTCTTACTAAATTGATTCAATCCCAAAGTGAAGAAGATTGTCGCCTTATTTATGTTGCTTGTTTTAGCCTATAATATGGCAGGCTTTTTAGTAATATATAAAATACTCCAGTTTAAGTTAAGGGAAAAAATTCAGGCCGATTTAAAATGGCATCAGTCTTATGGCACCCTCTCAGTTTTCAGTTCCAATCAGGGTATAAAAAGCACTGATTTTGAATTGTTGGGCCACGATGAAATAAGCCATAACGGACGTATGTATGACATCGTGAAGATAGAAAAAAAGGATGGGAAGACCATTTTCTACTGCTTATCAGACGAGCAAGAAACATCCTTGCTTCAAAAAATGTCAGGCGATATTATTAAGAATACCAGCCCCGATCATCGCGGTAGTCGAAGCCAGTTTTTAAAGGTTCTATTGGGTTTTTATATGTTACCCGATAATGGGCAGGCTGTTAAAATTCCTGCCTTAAGTCAAAAGCCTGCTTCGGCAACTGAAACCACCCAAAAGCCCCCTTACCTGTTTCTTCATTTCCCTCCCCCAAAGACTGTTTAGGATATCAGGCAATCTATTTTTTAAGCAGGTCGCACAGGCCTGCCCCTATCTGTTTTAATAACCTGTTAACTATTAAAAATGAAAAACCATTTTCTATATATACTATTTGCATTTGCCTTTACTTTAAACCTAAATGCACAAAATGGGCAAGGGGTGGTAACCGATGCCTTTACAAATAAACCCATCGCGGGGGTAGTTATAACCAACGATAAATCAAATGCCAGCCTGGCTACAGATAGTGCCGGCAAATTTGAACTATCATGTGCCGACATTCCATATTATATAACCCTGCACTTTTTGGGCTATGAAGATGTGCATATAAAGGTTACCTCCTGTAACCGTAGTATCAACGCCCAAATGAGCCCTTCTTCTTTGCAATTAAATGAGGTTCAAATTAACGGTTGGGCCAACGATAATAAAAACAACCAGTTATACCGGGCTCAGTCAATAGGCGTGCTTAGTCGGGCCGATTTGAACAGAGGCACTGGCCTTTCCCTCGTTGACGCCATTGACCTGGTTCCTGGCGTTAATATGATGGCCCGTTCCCCGTTTGGTGGACAACACATTGTTATTCGTGGCTATTATGGAGGTGGAAGCGGCGCTAACTCACTACCAGCATTTAATACTAATGGCTTAGGCTACCAAGTTACCCTAAACAACATACCATTGACCGACGCAACCGGCACTACACTAATGGACGATATAGATTTTTCGACATTGGGTAAGGTAGAAGTAATTAAAGGCCCACAGTCAACCCTGTATGGTAGTGGCATTGGTGGTGTTGTAAACCTATATACCGCACGGCCTACGCCAAATACCACCGAAATTTCACAAACGGCTATGGGGGGCAGCTATGGATTATGGCGTACCACTACTGGCCTTACTACGGCTGGTAGTAATTACGATGTTGCCCTTAACTATGGCCACCAAAACTACAACGGGTTCAGGCCGCACGATGCATCGAGAAAGGATTATGTGACTTTTACAGGTAATTATTACGGCAAAGTACAAACACTTAGCGCCTACTTCTCGTACAGCCATTCTTATGAAGAACTGGCAGGCGAACAGGATGCCGGTGAATTGTACCGCCACAGCGACAGCATTATTGTTCCAACCTATGTCACAAACAACTCGCATACACTTGTTGAAAGTTTTCGTGGCGGAGTAACTGATGATTTTAAATTCAGTAAGCATTTCAGCAACCAAACCACGGTATTCGGTTCAGGCCGCAGCAGCAACATGCCTTTTGCCAAAGGTGTAACCGATTATAGCCTAATCAATTTTGGCGCCCGTACCGGTTTTGTATATGACCAGCAATTTAAAAATGTTGGTATACATGGCATTATAGGCGGATCGGTTATAAGAACAGCCCAAACCGTTAGCGGCAACTCATTCGGCAATGCCAACAATGCTAAATACACCGCATTAAACGGAAGTGTGTTTACCCAATGGAATATTAATTTACCACTGCAATT
>DASZPC010000481.1:0-2298 GCA_035550455.1 Chitinophagales bacterium
TATTGAATTTTTTAATGATAACCTCAGCAAATACTCGCTAAGGTTTTACTTCCTTGCTTACCTGCTGCTGTTTTATTGTTCCAATTACCTTTTCAGGCCTGTCAGGTTTGTGCGCACAGCAATAAATATTGCCGGCAATAACCCTCAATCCCGCGGCGAGCACACCATGATTGGCATAATAAAACAATATACTGGTTTACTGCGCAGCAAACTGCGGTTTAAAACCGGCAACAAGGCTATTAAATCGCCATCGGCTTTTTACAGATAAGTATAATTTTTACATCCGGCATCTTTTGTATATTTCAGCAGGAACCGAACCCTGTTGAATGAAAAAAACTTTACTTTTTCTTTCATGGCTTTTTGCTGGTATTGCTTACACCAACGCACAAACCATTTTGGGGGTTGATGTTTCGCACTACCAAAGCGATAACCCCTACGGCAATATCTACTGGGCTTCGGTTAAAAACCCCGGTGGCAAAACATTTGCCTTTGCCAAGGCTACTGAAGGCATTAGCTATACCGACCCTGCCTTTGTTACCAATATGGTTAACGGCCACGCAGCGGGTGTGGTAATGGGGGCTTACCACTTTGCCCGGCCTGAAAGTAACACCGCCACTGCCGAAGCAAACTATTTTGTTAGTGTGGCCGGCACATACATTGGTGCGGGTTATTTGCCTCCGGTCCTTGATTTAGAAGATCCTCCATCCGGTTCTGGGCTTACCTCTTATTTTACCAGTACACAGTTAACCACCTGGGTGCAAACCTTTATGACCACCGTGCAAAATGCCACCGGTGTTGCGCCTGTAATATATACCAGTGGCAGTATTGCCAGTTACCTCAACAGTTCGCTGAATGTTTATGGCCTTTGGTCGGCTGACCCTGATGGCAGTTCTACTAACCCGCCCAATGCCGCCCATTTAGGCGTTTGGACTACCTGGCTGTTCAAACAATATTCGTGGACCAGCGCCGTGTCGGGCATTAACGACCCCAACAACGACCTGGATGTTTTTAATGGCGATGCCACTGCCTTTAATAATTTAATAAACGGTACTTCGGTTAGCTGCACCCCTCCTTCCACACCAACGCCAACTTCACCGGGTACTTCATCAGCGCCCGGCAGCAGTGTTTCGTCAGTTACGTTGCAGTGGGGCAGTGTTTCAGGTGTTTCAGGCTATTACCCGCGCATCAGCCAGTGCCCTTATGGCTCTGCCAACATTATATGGTACGATACCTGTTATGCCGGTACATCCGAAAATGTGGCACTTCCAACGGGCAATCTCTACCGCTGGAACATGGCCGCCTACAGCCAGTGTGGCAACTCGGGCTGCGAAAGCGGCAACAGCAACACTTTATATTTTAATATTCCCCCCGTGCTTACTTCAACCGGCAGCACCACTTTTTGTACCGGCGATAGCGTAAAACTAAGCACCACTGCTGGTAACACGGTTTCAGCAGCAACCTTTCTTTGGTACCGCAACAGCGCGCTTGTTGCCACTACTGCATCGGGCACTTACTATGCTTCGCAAACAGGTAGTTACACCGCAGTTATCCAGTACTCCTGCGGAAACACCGGTGCCAGTAATGCTATCAATGTTACGGTTAATGCTTCCCCCACCGTTTCGGCCTCGGCCTCAACGGCACAGGCTTGCACCGGCCAGCAGGTTACCCTTACCGCTACCGGCAATGCCTCTTCTTACCAGTGGAGCGGTACAGGTTTGTTAGGCAGCATCGGTAGCAGCGTAAATGCGGTAATAAACACCGCTGGTACACAAACCTATACAGTAACAGCCACCCTAAACAGTTGCACGGCCACATCATCGGCCTCGGTTAATTTTAATACCAGCGTAATACCAGCTATAACTATATCGCAAACAACCGCCAATCCGCTCTGCGCGGGTGCTGCGGTTTCTTTCAGTACAACTATAAGCAACGGCGGTAGCAACCCGGCTTACCAATGGCGTACTTCAGGCGGGCAAACAGGAACCGGAAACAACTTTACCATTAACAGCGCTACCAATGGGCTAAGTGTTTATTGCACGCTTACCTCTAACGCCACCTGTGCCAACCCCGATACGGTTGTATCAAATACAATTGTTATTTCAGCCGATTCAGTTCAACTGGCAATGGTTTCCATCTCAACGCCCGATACCAACATTTGCGCGGGCGATAACATAACCTTCAATGCCATACCCGTAGCCGGTGGCAACAGCCCGGCATTTACCTGGTACCTTAATGGAAGTTCAGCGGGTACAGGTTCAACATTCACCATCAGCAACATGCAGTCTTCCGCTGCCGTGT
>DASZPC010000482.1:0-4004 GCA_035550455.1 Chitinophagales bacterium
GTGGTGGCTATTGCCTGGGGCCTTACCGATGGCGAAATGCTGGCGCCTGTGCAGTTATTGGGTATGGTGCTTATTCTTACAGGGGTGTACTTTACCACCTCTATGCAAAACAAGGCCATTGCACGCCTTAAAAATTAATTATCTAACAAGGCCACCACACTTATTTCAATATTGGCGTTGCGGGGCAGTTGCGATATTTCTACCGTTTCGCGTGCCGGAAAATTTTTGTCGAAATAACCGGCATACACCGCATTTATCTTCGCAAAATCTTCCATGTTTTTAATAAACAGGGTAGCTTTCACCACATCTTTAAAACTGCTGCCAGCCTCAATTAAAATGGCTTCCAAATTCTTCATCACCCGGTGGGTTTCCGATTCAATCCCCCCAATTACCACATTCCCGGTTTCAGGGTCAATAGGCACCTGCCCCGATACAAATAAAAAATTACCTGCCTTTACCGCCTGCGAATAAGGCCCTATGGCAGCCGGGGCCTGGTTGGTTTGGATAATGCTTTTCTTCATAGCCTGTATAATTATGGTATTGTTTGAAGAAAATTTATTTTGCGGCTTTAATTTACTATTAAATATGAAAATACTGCTGGTAGGCGAACCTGGAAGGGCCGAAGAACTGCGCGCAAAGTTAGCGCTTGCCGGTGGTTTGGAAATTGACTATACCGATGGCGATGAGGAGGAAGATTATAAAGATTACGACTGCATTTTCGACCTGAATTTTGACGATGACCCCGCCAGCCTTTCTATTTATGCCGGGTTAAAGGACAAACCTGTTTTTGTAAACGCCGTAAAGCTAAGCCTTAACGAAGCGGTTTATGTAACCGGTGGTAAAATACGCTGTATGCTGTTTGGTATAAATGCGCTGCCCGGTTTTTTAAGTCAGCCGCTTTGGGAAATTAGTTTACTGCGAAAGTTCCAGACACCTGATTTAGATAAGCTTACCTCCCAACTGGGCATTAAATATTTACCGGTTGAAGACCGGGTGGGCATGATAAAGCCCCGCATTATTTTTATGATTATCAACGAGGCCTGCTATACCCTACAGGAAGGTACTGCCACTATTGAAGATATTGACATGGGCATGAAACTGGGCACTAATTATCCCTTTGGCCCGTTTGAGTGGTGCGATAAAATTGGTATTACCCCCGTGTTTGAAACACTGGCTGCACTTTACGAAGACACTAAAGATGAGCGGTATAAAATATGCCCTTTATTAAAAACAAAATACCTGCGTAACGAAACCTTTTACCGGCAAAAAGAAACTAAGTGAACCAACTGCTGATTTATACCGAAAAATGCTCCCCGCGCGTTGATTACATCTTCGATTTCGTGCTACGCGATTTGCTGGGCCTTGATTTTGCCATTACTCAAAACCGCGAAGATTTTACAGCACACACAGGGCCTAAGTTTTCGTATGCCAGGGCCCCATTGGGCGATGAGGTTTTTTTTAGCAACGCACCCCTGCTTTTTGAAACTGACGTTGTTTTACAACCAGTTGATTTTTGCGATTACGAAAAAACAACCGGCTTTTATCTCGTTCAGGCGCCATCGGTAATGCCCTTTGACCCTTTTGCCAGCGCTTTTTTAATGATTACTAACTATAACGAGTACCTGCTGAGCAAAAAAGATAAATACGACCGCTACCGCGCCAGTCAAAGCCTTAACTACCAGGCGGGTTTTTTAGAAAAGCCCATGATTAACTACTATGCGCTGGAAATAAAAAAAATACTGGGCGCACGTTACCCGGCCCTTACATTCAAAGAAAATAAGTTTGAGTATGTAGCCACTTTTGATGTGGATATGGCCTATTCATACCTGGAAAAAGGTTTTAAAATTAATACTGCGGGGTTTTTCCGCGCTGTGTTGTTATCTGATTTTCACGATGTGAAAAACCGCTTTAATGTGCTTTTCCGCGGCGCAAAGGACCCGTTTGATACTTATGATTACATATTCAGGGTTTGCGATAAAAACAATATTAAAACCCTTTTCTTTTTTCTGCTCGGCGATAAATCAAAACTGGATAAAAACATTTCGCATGAAAATGAAAGGTTCAGGGATTTGATAAAGCAAATAAGCCGGCATAGCCAGGTGGGCATCCACCTTTCGTTCAAGTCGCATGCATCTAATGGTATTATGCAGCAGGAAATTCAACGCCTTGAAGAAATTACCGGGCAAAAAACTTCGGCTAACCGGTACCATTACCTGCGCTTTACTGTGCCTACTTCGTTTATGCGGCTTATTAAAGCCGGTGTAACAGAAGATTATTCCATGGGCTATGCCTCGCGGGTGGGTTTCAGGGCAGGTACCTGTTCGCCTTATTGGTTTTACAATTTGGTAAAGAATGAGCGTACCAATTTGAAAATTTATCCCTTCGCCTTTATGGATGCCACCTTTACCCATTATAACCGCCTGAATGCTGAAGATTCGCTGGAGAAAATTTTGCAGTTAATGAAATATGTAAAAGAAGTGGAAGGCCCTATGCTGGGGCTTTGGCACAACAGCTCTTTTACCGAAGAAAGGGAATGGGCCGGTTGGCGCAATGTTTTTGAAACCGTAGCGCGCAAGGCTGCGGCCTTAACCCATACGCAGTGAGCAGCATACGTTTTATACAACGCCCTTTGCTTGATAATGCTAAATGGGATGCCCTCATTTTGCGTTCGCTCCATTCACTACCCTATGCTTTAACCTGGTACCTTGATGCTGTGGCCGAAAACTGGGATGCCCTTGTTTTAGGCGATTATAAAGCGGTAATGCCCCTAACCTGGCTGCGTAAACTGGGGGTTAAATGTGTTTACCAGCCTTATTATTGCCAGCAGTTGGGCGTGTTTAGCGATGCCCCTTTAAGCCCCGATATTATCAGGCAGTTTATTACACAAGCCAACGAAAACTTTCCTTATGTAAATTTTAACCTGAACCCATCTGCTACAACGGTGGCCGCTGAATTTGGTATGGCCAGCAAAAGAAACCTGTTCCTGGACCTGAATACAGATTATAAGACGCTTACAAAATCTTTTTCGTCTAACCACAAACGCAACATTAGCCGTGCTGAAAAAGCGGGATTGCGTTTTAATGCAGGGGTAAGCGTTAAAGCCTTTCAAAATTTTTACCTGCAAACCATCGACCGTAAAAAGCAGGTGTTTAAACCGGTACACCAAAAAGCTTTTATAGCCATTAGCAATGCCATTATACAACAAGGCTATGGTAAAATATATGGGGTGGAAGATACCGCAGGCAACTTAACTGCCGCCCTGCTTTTAATTATGCACCGCCGAAGGTTTATCAATATCATCAACACCTCTTCGGCGGAGGGGAAAAAAAACGGGGCCTCGCATTTTTTATTCAATGAAGTAATAAAGGAACATGCGAATAATGGGGCCCTTTTTGATTTTGAAGGCTCCTCCATTCCTTCTGTTGCCCGGTTTTACGAGGGCTTTGGCGCTTCTGAAGAAACATTCTACCACTATAAAGATTCGATACTTAAAAACCCCAGGCAACATTTTAAAATGAAGCTGGTGTAGGCAGGCAAACTATTTCTCTTCTTTTTTATCCAGCACTTTCATTACCTGGTCTTTCAGCTTATCAATACCATAACCGGTAGCCGCCGAAATAAATATTAAAGGCACAGCAGCCTCTTTTTTCAGCTTCTTCTTTAATTCCTTCTCGGTCATCTTAATTAGCTCTTCATCAGCAAGGTCGCATTTGCTAATGGCCAGTATCTTGTCTTTGCCCAGCAGCTCCGGGCTGTACTTGCCAAGTTCCGAAAGCAGGATGTTGTAATCGCGCCATACATCGTTGCTATCAATAGGCACCATAAATAATAATACCGAGTTGCGCTCTATATGCCTTAAAAACCGCAGGCCCAGCCCCTTACCCTCGGCAGCGCCTTCAATTATGCCCGGTATATCGGCCATTACAAAGCTCCGGCCCCCTTTATAATTAACCATGCCCAGGTTGGGTACCAAAGTGGTAAAAGGGTAGTCGGCCGCTTCGGGC
>DASZPC010000483.1:0-1502 GCA_035550455.1 Chitinophagales bacterium
TAAGGTTGAAAATGCGGAAATACCGGCTGCTAAAGCAGCCGCTGCCGATACTGCCGAAATAGTAGCTATTAAACTACCGCCGCCACCACCGGTAGTTGCTGAGCCGATTAAAATACAACTGGACCACCGCACGCGCAAAATAATGGCGCTCGAAAAAAATATACAGCAGGCCGTTGAAAATATACCGGCGTTTATAAACGATGATTATGCCGAGGAAGTATTGATATACGCCGCCCTGAAAGACCCCGACGAACTGCTTAAAAAAGTAAATGTATTTAAGGGGAAAGCCTTTTGTAAGCACATACTGGAACTGTGCGCTGTAAATGCCCCTATATCGGTAAAGCCGTATTTATACAACCCACAGCAACCGGTAAATTACATATTACAGTACAGCCAAAACCCGATTGTAAAAAAGATTATTGATATAAACCAGCACATAGGCTACCAAAGCAAGCCGCTTATTTTGTTAGATGATATATGGCTGGGCAAAATGCAGGTAAAAGAGGCCATTGACCTTTGCAACGACCCCACTGCACTGTTTAATGCGGTGGTAAAAATTATATCGCGGCCTAAATACTTGGCCAAGTACAGCATTGACCGCGAAATGCGCGATTACAGCCTGCGCTTTATACGCGAAATAAACGATAACATAGCCACCGGCGCGCCACAGCCTTTTTACAGCGTTGAAAATTTTAACGCCGCCGACCTTTACTTCCTAATGCTTTATGGGCGCGATGAAGTTTTCTCGTCAACTTTTAACGGGTTGTTTAACCGCTTTATGCAAAAGTTGCCTTCGGAAGATGGCGAGGCTTTTTTAAAGTCGGTTAATTACAACCAGTTCCGCGATTTTATTTCGTTGTGCAGCAGCTACGGCACACTCGATGAGTTTCTTTCAAGGTTCCCGCAGGAAAGCAAAGAAAAACTACTTACGGCATACATATCAAACCTCGAAACCGAGAAAGATGACCTCACTACCGTGGTAATGGTGGCCGAGGCTATTTCAAACCTTACCGATAACCGGCTCCTCACCATACTGGACCAGAATGTAAAGAAGGAATACGACCGGGTTAAAAAAGCAAACGACCAGATAGGCATTTCCATTTACGGCATCCTTTCCAGTATGATTTCGGGCAACGCCCGCGTTGACGAGCAATGGTACCACGGGGTTTCGCAGCAATTCCGCATTTCGCCGGTTACTTCACTGGCTTCTTCTTCCTTGTTCGATAGCAGCGGCCAGTGTATTGAGCAGATGTATTTTTATAACGATGATGATGGCCGTAGTTCGTTTATCAACTTCATGAATTCGTACCGCAGCCAGCCCGGCTGGAATATTGAAGACCGCAATACTTACGTGCGTATCTACTCGCACACCGGCAAAGACGTGGAAATACTGGCCAACAAACCCGAAATGGACGAAAAAGGCATCGGTGCTATTGATGCCTACCTTAAAAGCGCCAACCTTACCCCTACCGTAATTGTACACCGCGGCCATAGTTTCCATA
>DASZPC010000484.1:0-4767 GCA_035550455.1 Chitinophagales bacterium
CTAAGTGTTGGGCAACATATCCAGCCTTACCTTCAACCATTGCTTCATACAGCAAATTATGGACAATATGCCATGTAGAAAGTGCAGGATTAAATGTAAGTTTAATTTTTTGACGGTTATGAAAATCCTTTACCCGTTCTACCAGAAATGCCATCATATTATTTAATTGCTCATTTCTTGATTCGGCATTTTGGTTATCAAGATTGAGAAGGTTTAACATTTTGAGCAATGAGCGAACTTCTGATGGCCCGCCGCGATTAGTTCGTCCTCCTTCTTTAGCAAAAGGGCGCTTTTCGCCAAAGGATTTCAAAATGGCAGCCACTGCGGCCCCGCTTGCCCCTTTAATTTGCGTACCACCATCTGCAACGTGGGCACTAAAGTTGAGATTATATGTATCCTTTAGGCGATTTAGAACAACAAGCGCAGTGGCAATACTGCCATTCGCCGGTCCATTGTTTGCCTTAACAACCTTCAGGGAATTATACCATTCAATAAATTCTTTAGCGGCAGCATGTTCCTTTTGTCTTTGTTGTTTTAATGAAAAATGTGAAATCTCATAATTAAGATAATTTTCAGCAATCCATGTAACAACCGGAACACAAACAGCATCTCCAAAACCGAATAATGCTTCGTTAACAGTTCCCACTATTTTAAAGTCATCTGCTCCCATAAGCCTTGCACATTCACGTGGAGTCAATAAACGCACATTAATAGTTCCCTTTCCCACTTCCAATAAAATCTGCCTTGCACTACCTCCTTTTGGCGTTCGCAAACATCCTGCGATACCATCAAACCTAATCTCTGCCATTGATTTTCCGTTGCGTACACGCCTAAAAGCTGTGAGATATGTATAGGTCTTTTTGTCTTTTAATTCCAGGATTTTGGTTAAATGCCTTTCAAAGGTTTGGTTTAATAAATAATTTACTCTGTCGTTACTAAACCAAATGGGAGAAGATTTTGGTATAGTTTCTATGATAGAAGAGAGGTTATTTTTATTTTTTGGTAGTAATGGTAGCCGTGTATTCAAATTCCAGTGAATTTCGGGGTGGTTAGAAATGAAATTCACCAGTTTTTCTGGCCTAAGTTCTGTTACAGGAAGAAAATGTTTTAATTTCAAATTAGGTTCGTCTGTAAGCTTTCCTACTACGAATAGGCGCACCCTACTTTGAGGAATAAAATGAGAGGCATCAATTAAAAAAGCATCAACAGCATATCCTTCTTCATTTAGCGCAAAAAGGGCATCAAAAAAATCTTGCCCGTTATTTGAGGTTAAAAAGCCTGCTACGTTTTCAAGTAGAATGAGCGGCGGTTTCCGGTCTCCCATTTCTTTAAGAACATTTACGAAACCCCAAAATGCAGATGAATGTTTACCTGCTAATCCGGCTCTTTTGCCAGCTAGGGAAAGGTCTGTACATGGAAAAGAGGCTGTTGCTAAATCTATGCTGGGCACAGAATTACCATCTATATTGTGAATATCATCAATAATAAAATGTGCATCTTCTTGTTTAAAGTGGTTTTGATAAAGTTTATATTTTACAGGGTCTATATCATTGGCAAAAATGGTAACCCATCCTGCTCTTTCCAATCCTGCCCTCATTAATCCAATACCCGCAAAAAATTCTGCCACAGTCTTTTGCTGCTTCTTTTTCATCATAAGTGAACGTTGTATGCTAAGTTAAAATATTCCGGGTAATTTCAATTTATCATATAGCGGATATTCATTGCCCTGTTTCAAAACAAAGGGTTATGGAGGATTGTTTAAATGTGATTAGTACACGAAGATAATTATGGTATAGGTGAGCTAATATTTTCAGTTTAAGAAGATAAATTGATTAACATAAATACGTGCAAATGAAATATTACACATTTTATGTGTAATTACACATGGCTTATTATACATAGAGTAATGGCGGGCTGTATTATTATTGCCAGGTACAAAAGCGTGCAATGGTATGATATATTGTTTTTTGCTAAAAATAGCCTTACGGCCCGGCCCCGGTTTTACACCGTAAATGATTGATAGCGAGAAGGTTAACTACTATATATTAAAATATTTAAGTGTCTGGTAATCAATCGATTATAACTGTGATTGTTTGCTTACAAGTAATTTGGCAGATAAACTTTTTTGCGCCCCACTGGTTTAAGCCTGCAAAGTTATATTTGCGCCCGCTATGCATTATGTGAACGTAGAAAACCTTACCAAGAGTTTTGTTGAGAAGCCGCTTTTCAGAGATGTAACCTTTAACATCAGCCAGGGCGATAAAATTGCTTTGATAGCCAAAAACGGCGCGGGCAAAACCACGCTGCTGAATGTGCTGGCCGGAAGGGACACCGCCGATGAGGGGAAGATTTGGATAAACCGCGAGGTGAATGTTTCGTTTTTGGACCAGGACCCGAAGTTTGACGACAGCAAAACCGTGCTTGAAAATATACTGAGCTATAACCACCCGGTTATTAATACGGTGCGCGACTATGAAACAGCTATGTTGCACCACGACGAGGCAAAGCTGAACGAACTGATGCCGAAAATGGATGAACTGAATGCGTGGAATTTTGAAAGTACAGTAAAGGAAATTTTAAGCAAGCTAAACATTACCGATTTTGACCAGCAGGTAAAGTCGCTGTCGGGCGGACAGCGCAAAAGGCTGGCGCTGGCCAAGGTGCTGATAGATATAAGTTTTGGCGACAGGAATAATTTTTTGATACTGGACGAGCCCACCAACCATCTTGATTTTGAGATGATAGAGTGGCTGGCCGATTTTTTAAGCGATGCAAAAACCACCCTGCTGCTGGTAACCCACGACCGATTTTTTTTAGATGCGGTTTGCAATGAAATTTTTGAGCTGGACAACCAGCAGCTATATATACACCAGGGTGATTTTGAAAGCTACCTGATACGTAAAGTTGAACGGGAGCAAAGCGAAGCGGCATCGGTGGATAAGGCGCGGAACATGTACCGTAAGGAACTGGAATGGATGCGGAAACAGCCGAAGGCGCGGACTACCAAATCGAAATCGAGGATTGACGCTTTTTATGATGTAGAGGAAAAAGCCGCCGGTAAAAAAGCCGATGATAAGCTGGAACTGCACGTAAAAATGACGAGGCTGGGCGGTAAAATACTGGAGCTTAAAAAAGTGTATAAAAGCTATGGCGAGCGGAAAATAATGAAGGGCTTTGACTACACTTTTAAGCGCGGCGAAAGGATTGGCATTATTGGTAAAAACGGGGTGGGGAAATCAACCTTCCTGAATGTGATAATGGGGCTTGAACCGGCCGATTCGGGAAAAATAAACCCTGGCGAAACGGTGGTGTTCGGGTATTTTTCGCAGAAGGGTTTAGAGGTAAAGGAAGATAAGCGAGTAATTGAATTTGTGCGCGATATTGCCGAGAACTTCCCTTTGGCGGATGGCACGAAGGTAAGCGCGGGGCAGTTTTTGCAGTTGTTTCAGTTTAGCCCTGAACAGCAGTTTACCTACATATCGAAGTTGAGTGGTGGCGAAAAGAAGCGGTTGCAGTTACTGGCTATTTTGTTCCGCAACCCTAATTTTTTGGTGCTTGATGAGCCCACCAACGATTTGGATTTGGTTACGCTGGGGGTGCTGGAAGATTTTCTGGAATCGTACAGCGGGTGCGTAATTATAGTTTCGCACGACCGGTATTTTATGGATAAACTGGTTGACCACCTGTTTGTATTTGAAGGCGATGGGGTAATAAGCGATTTTGTGGGCAATTACACGGAATGGAGGAAAACCAAGGATCGCAAACGCAGGCCCGAAGAGCCGGTAAAAGAAACCATGCTTACAACCCCGGACGTAAAGCCAGACCCTAAAGTATTACCACAACCAGCTACTAAAAAGCGGAAAATGGGCTTTAAGGAAAAGCATGAATTTGAAAAATTGGAGAAAGAAATACCCGAACTGGAAAAGCTGAAAAGCTGGCTGAACGATAATATCAACTCGGGTAGCCTGCCTTACGAGGAACTGAATAAAGCCATTGCCCAATTAGGCGAGGTAAGTACACAACTGGCCGGAAAAGAAATGCGGTGGTTAGAACTGAGCGAACTGGCGCAGGGCTAAACACCGCATTAAGGTTTAAACTATCAGTAATTATTTAGCTGCGCTAAAACGTTTGGCTACTTCGTTCCAGTTAATAACGTTGTAAAAAGCGCCGATATAATCTGGGCGACGGTTTTGGTAGTTAAGGTAGTAGGCGTGTTCCCAAACATCGAGGCCCAAAACGGGTGTGCCTTTTACTTCGGCAAGGTCCATTAAGGGGTTATCCTGGTTGGGGCTTGAGGTAACTACCAGTTTACCACCGCTAACCACCAGCCACGCCCAGCCCGAGCCGAAACGGGTAGTGGCAGCCTTGGTAAATTCTTCTTTGAATTTATCGAAACCACCAAAAGCGCCGTTAATGGCATCGGCCAGCGCACCGGTGGGTTCGCCACCGGCGTTGGGGGCCATAATTTGCCAAAACATGCTGTGGTTCCAGTGGCCGCCGCCATTGTTACGCACAGCGGGCGATATTTTGGAAACATTCGCCAGTATTTCCTCCAGCGATTTGGTTTCCCACTCAGTACCTTTTATAGCGGCATTCAGGTTGTTAACATAGGCGGCATGGTGCTTGCCATGGTGGATTTCCATAGTGCGTGCATCAACATGGGGTTCAAGGGCGTTAAAAGCGTAAGGAAGTTCCGGTAAGGTAAAAGCCATAGTTGTAAGTTTTAAAGGTGAAAGAATTAGTCCTGTACAATAGGAACACGAAAGT
>DASZPC010000485.1:0-2199 GCA_035550455.1 Chitinophagales bacterium
AAATATTGCCCCAGCCCTTATTGCCGGGCAGTATGAAAATAAAAAAAACACCTGCGCCTATTACAAAAAAGAACATGGGTTGTATAATAAACTGAGGGTCGTAGCCCTGGTCGTACGAAGCCATAAAGCTGCCGGTAACCAACATAGTTAATAGTACGCCATAAATTTTGCGTAGCAGCGAACCATTATTTCGAAAAGCACTGAAAGTAAAGAAGAGGAAAATAAAAACATACACAGCACCCGATATGCTAAGCAAATGAATAGAGCGCGGGTCTTTTAAAGCATCGCTTACTTTGGGATAAACATAGGCGGGCATTAAAAACGAAAGGCTGTTAACAGCCTCAACACACATTTTTTCGGTACTCCAGCCCACCCACAGGCTGCCCAGGCCTTTACCGGGCATTAGTATTTGCCACACTGTTGTGTGTGTTGAAAACGCAGCCAAAGCAAGGGCAATAAGTACAACCAGCGAGAAATAAATACCACTACGCAAAAACGCCCCTAAGCCCTTGCTGCTGAAAATAAAACCGGCCACCAAACCGGTAGCAAGCGGTAGGGCAATAGTCCAATGCAACAGCAGGGCCAGCGCATAGCATATAGCAGCGTACAGCAGAGAATAACCACCGGCACCTGAGAGGTATTTGAAGAAGAAATAAAGGCACCATGTGCCCAAACAATAAGCGGGCATAATATCGTTACAGGAGGTACACTGAGCCATAAACGAGCCACAGGCAAACTGAAACAAAGCGGTTAATACCGCTATAAGGGGAGTGCCCTGTAAAAGGCGGACAATGAAATAAACCGCCGCCACACTAAGGCCACCGGCAATGGCATTTGAGAATGCAATAAGCAAATGCACCTGCTGCGGCGCCAGGTGAAGCAATTGCCACACTGAAGCCAACAAGGGGATATAAATAGCATTGGCTTTTTCGGGGTTGTTGAGGCCGCCTTGATAAACGTATTGCAGCAATTCATACGATTTCCAGATGCCATCGCGCGTAATGAGGACTGTGCAGCGGCAATACAAAATCAGACTGACATATACCAAAGCGGTGATTACCGCCAGTAACAGAGAAAGTATAATATCGCGGTTTAACCTGCGCATAAGTATTGTGCGGGCAGGTTGCCCGCATGGCTAACTTATAACATAGAGCCATATAAAACAAAGTTAGTTGCCCGTATTAAATAAGAAAGGAAAAGAGGGTTAATTTTATCGTTAAAGGCACTCACAAAACCGCGCCTTTAAAAAGCTTATTTATAAGACGTACTCAAAAGTAATTTATGCCAAACGATTATCTGACTGTTGCCATTACGCTATTTGAATATTATAAAATGCTTGGCGACAAGGCTATAGAACAAGTTGAAGAAGAGAAGCTTTTTTGGAAATACAATGAAGACAGCAACAGCATAGCCACTATTGTTAAACACATTTCAGGCAATATGTTAAGCCGGTGGACCGATTTTTTGAACAGCGATGGCGAAAAGGAATGGCGCAACCGCGATGCCGAATTTGAAAACGATATTAAAACGCGGGACGAGCTGATGGCAAAATGGAACGCCGGCTGGGATTGCCTGTTTGCCGCCCTGAAACCATTAAAAGAAGAAGATTTAAACCGGATAGTTTACATCCGCAACCAGGGGCACACGGTAACCGGGGCCATTAACCGGCAATTGGCGCATTACCCTTACCATATAGGGCAGATAGTTTTTATAGCCAAAATGGTAAGTGGGGGAAACTGGAAATCGCTTTCTATACCCAAAGGTGAATCGGGAAAGTATAATGCCGAAAAGTTTAACCAGCCTAAACATATGGAGCATTTTACCGATGAGGCAATGAAGGATAAAAACTAAAACAAGAAGGATAATAACTTTGTTATTTAGAGGACTGAAAGCGAAATAAAATCAAAAATTATGTTGGTAAACGATAAAGCACGTAAAGTGGCCGTAGTGGGCTATAACCGGATTCCTTTTGCAAGGCAAAACACCGCCTATGTGACCGCCAGCAACCAGGATATGTTAACGGCTACGCTGAATGGCCTGGTTGAAAAATACAATTTACAGGGCCAGTTGCTGGGCGAGGTGGCTGCCGGTGCAGTAATAAAATCGAGCCTGGACCTGAACCTTACGCGTGAGTGCGTGATGAGCACTCCACTGGACCCGGCAACACCCGCCTGCGATATACAGCAAGCCTGCGACACC
>DASZPC010000486.1:0-2463 GCA_035550455.1 Chitinophagales bacterium
GGCTATAAAATAACCAACCAGCATTTTTTTGACACGCTGAGTATAGATACTACCGCTAACAGGCAGCAACATGATTTTATACAGCAACTGGCGCTGAACAAAGAAATCAATTTTGATTTTTACGAAACGGGTATCACCATAGCCCTGGATGAAACCGTTCAACCCGAAGACCTGCTTGATATAGTGCAGGTATTTGCCGCTGCACAGGGCAAAGAGGATTACACTTTTGATGTTTACCGTTATAATATTCCGGCCTCTTCGATACCTGCTTCGCTGGCCAGGACATCGGCTTTTATGGGCCACCCGGTGTTTAACAGCCACCACAGCGAAACACAACTGATGCGGTATATAAAGAGTTTGGAGAACAAAGACCTTTCGCTTACTAAATCAATGATAGCACTTGGCTCATGCACCATGAAGCTGAATGCTGCTGCCGAACTGGAGCCTATTAGCTGGCCCGAGTTTGGCAACATACACCCATTTGCACCGGCAGGGCAGGTTTCGGGTTACCTTGAAATAATTACCGCCCTTGAAAATTACCTGGCTGAAATAACCGGCTTTAGCGCTACCTCGTTACAGCCAAATTCAGGGGCGCAGGGCGAGTATGCAGGGCTTTTGGTAATACGCGCTTACCAGCGCGATATGGGGCAGAGCCACCGCGATGTGGCGCTGATACCGGCCTCGGCACACGGCACAAACCCCGCCAGCGCTGTAATGGCAGGCTTGAAAGTAGTGGTGGTAGCCACCGATAGCCACGGTAATATTGATTTTGATGATTTGTTGAAAAAGGTGGAAGAGCACAAGGATAACCTTTGCTGCTTAATGGCCACCTACCCCAGCACACATGGTGTGTTTGAGCATAAAATAAAAGACGTATGCGCCCTTATACACGCCAATGGCGGACAGGTTTATATGGATGGGGCTAACCTGAATGCACAGGTGGGGCTAACATCGCCCGCTATTATCGGGGCCGATGTGAACCACATTAACCTGCACAAAACTTTTGCCATACCACATGGCGGCGGCGGCCCGGGCATGGGCCCTATTTGCGTAGCCAAACATTTGGCCCCGTACCTGCCGGGCAACCCGGTAGTGAAAACCGGTGGCGATAAAGCTTTCCATGCGGTATCGTCAGCGCCGTTTGGCAGTGCCAGCATATTGCTAATCAGCTATGGCTATATACGTATGCTGGGCGCCGAGGGGGTTACCAACGCCACCCGGTATGCCATTACCAACGCCAACTATATGAAAGCGCGCCTGGAAGAATACTACCAGGTGCTTTATACCGGCAGGGAGCATGGCCGAGTAGCGCACGAACTGATACTTGATTTTAGGCCGTTTAAGCACACAGTTGGCGTTGAAGTGGAAGATGTAGCCAAACGGCTGATGGATTATGGTTTCCATGCACCTACGGTTTCGTTTCCGGTGGCGGGCACTTTGATGATTGAACCTACAGAAAGCGAAGACAAAGCAGAACTTGACCGCTTTTGCGATGCACTGATTGCCATACGCCGCGAAATTGAAATGATTGAGAAGAAAGAAATTGATGCTGCTGATAACCCGCTGAAAAATGCCCCCCATACCATAGGCATGGTAACCGGTAACGAATGGAAACACCCTTACAGCCGTACGGAAGCAGCCTTTCCGCTGGAGTATGTGGGGCAGAACAAATTCTGGCCATCGGTGGGCAGGGTTAACAACAGCTACGGCGACAGGAACCTTATTTGTACCTGCCCCCCTACTGAAAGCTACGCGGTGTAATATCAAGCCTAAGCGGCTATAGTACGCGGCAACCCAAGCTGTTTTAAAAAGGCTTTTACATTAAGGTGGTTGGCAAGCCTGTATTTGGCGTTGGTAAACTCAGGGCCTACTTTTATTGTACAGTCATCGCGCAGTGCTTCAAACATTTTTTCATCAGTCCGGTCATCGCCAATAGCCAGTACAAAATCGTATTTAGCCTCGCTGCGCATTTTAAGGGCGGCTTCGCCTTTGTTAAAATCTTCCACCTTAAACTCAATTACCTTACGGCCGTCAATAGCCAATATCTGCGGGTTAATATTGGCAATAGTGTCTATTAACTGCCGGGAGCGTATAAAACCCAATTCATCATCGCACTTGCGGTAATGCCAGGCTATGCTGTGCTCCTTCTCTTCAATAAATGATAACGGGCACCGCCTGGTAAAATCATGCAAAACGGGCAACAATTCTTTTTTCCATTCCGAACTGCCCATAATACGCATTTGCCATTCGTTGCTGTTGGCCCGTTTCATAAATGCACCATGCTCGGCTATAAGGGTAATGGGCATTTTGCCAAACCATTCGCCAAGCGTTGTTTTATCGCGCCCACTAATAATTACCAGGCTATTTTTTACATCGGCGGCCAGTTCGTTCAGCAATTCCATGGTATCGGCGCCGGGTATGGCCAGTTTAGGGTCGGTTTTAAAACCTTCCAGGGTGCCATCG
>DASZPC010000487.1:0-1618 GCA_035550455.1 Chitinophagales bacterium
CAAATCATTATCTGTTCGCTGGTTCGGCGCACAAACAAGGCCTCGCGGTATTTTTCTTCCGGCGCATCCGGAAAAAGAATCAAATAAGTTTCCTCCTGGTCAATACCGCTCAAATAAAAAAGGTCGGGATTTTGCCGCCATTTATAGGCTGCATCGGCGCTGCGGGTAATAATGTCATTCGACACAAATACCGCCAGCGAGTTCTTTTTCATCTCTTTAACAAAATGTTTCCTGTTCTGCTTAAATAATTCAGGATTAATGGCTTCGTACCGCATGTTTATTAACTTATTAGCGGCTAAAGTAGCTGAAATCTGATTAGAGTGCGATTTTCAGCGTAATTTCACCGTCTTAAATCATTTTTATGATTCAAATCTTAGGTTAAATTTGCGCCTTTATTTTTTATAACAAACCTGCTGATATATGAGTATAGAAGGATCGAAGAACCCGAAAGCCAGCTTAGAACAACTTGGTATAAAAAACACCAAAACCCAATACTGGAACCTTAGTGCAGAAGAATTAGTGGAAGAAACCATCCGCCGTAACCAGGGGGTATTAAGCGACACCGGGGCTTTGGCCATCGATACAGGGGAATTTACAGGCCGCTCGCCCAAAGATAAATTTATAGTTAAGGACGATAACACGAAAGACTCGGTTGACTGGGGTGGTTTTAACAACCCCATTGAACCAGCCGTTTTTGATATGCTTTATGCAAAAGTTACCGCCTATTTTGAAGGCAAAGATGTTTTTGTGCGCGATTGCTACGCCTGCGCCGATGATGCTTACCGTTTAAATGTAAGGGTGGTAACCGAATATCCCTGGGCCAATATGTTTGCCTATAATATGTTCCTGCGCCCCAAAAAGGAAGAACTGAACGCGATTGAACCCGACTGGATTGTGCTACAGGCGCCCGGCCTGCTTTGCGATGGCGCTAAAGACGGCATCCGCCAGCATAACTTTGCAGCCATTAACTTTACCAAACGCATTGCCCTTATCGGCGGCTCGGCCTACACCGGCGAAATAAAGAAGGGCATTTTTACCGTACTGAATTATGTATTGCCGCACGAAAAGAAAGTACTGGCCATGCACTGCTCGGCCAACATGGGCAAGGGTGGCGATGTAGCCCTTTTCTTTGGCCTTAGCGGTACTGGCAAAACAACCCTTTCAGCCGACCCTAACCGCCCCCTTATCGGCGATGACGAACACGGATGGACCAACACCGGCGTATTTAATTTTGAAGGCGGCTGCTATGCCAAGTGTATCGACCTCTCAGCCGAAAAAGAACCCGATATTTACAAGGCTATCCGCCACGGGGCTATTTTAGAGAACATCGGCTTTTATGAAGGTACCCGCACCGTTGATTATAGTAATAAGGAGCGTACCGAGAACACCCGTGTTTCGTACCCCATCCACTTTATCGAAAATGCCCTTCCAAAATCGGTAGGCGGCGAACCTAAAAATATATTCTTCCTTACCTACGATGCCTTTGGCGTACTGCCACCGGTTTCAAAACTTACCGTTGGCCAGGCCATGTATTATTTCCTTTCGGGCTTTACCAGCAAAGTAGCCGGTACCGAGGCCGGTGTTACCGAACCGCAAACTACTTTCAGCACCTGCTTTG
>DASZPC010000488.1:0-4907 GCA_035550455.1 Chitinophagales bacterium
GTACAACTGCACCGTTGAAACAATATCGTTCTGATGGGGCTGCGTAATAGCGGTAGTGGTATCGGTAATGGTAGTATCAACAGGGGTGGTAACCGTATCGGTAATATCCACCAAAGCGCTGGTATCGGTTACAACATTTTCATCGCCGGGCAGGTATAGCGTATAGCCGAAAAATACCAGCATCATTTCATCACTGGTGGCCTCGCCAGCGGTAACCTGTTGTGGCGGGTTGTTGGGGTTTTCGGGGTTATTGCTGGTGTTATCGTACTGGCATATAGCATAAAGGTCGCTGTTTGCCGGTATTTTAAGCAGGTTGCGGTATTCATAAAATCCCTGCCAGTGAAAATCCCACTTGTTTATTTTAATCAGCGGTATGGTATCGCCCTGTGGGGTTACGGCAAAGCACAGCCAGTTTTGGCCCAGCAGGTGGCAGTGCGGCGCCACACTAATGGCAGTAGCATCGTAAGCAGGGGTATGGAAGTGTTCAACAAATGTTTTTACTGAATCGGCAGGCACTTTTAGCGGCCCGTTAACCATGTTGGTAAAATAGGCTAATACGGGATCGAAAAGTACTGGCCTGGGTACGCTGGGCACTATTTTAAGGTTAAGGCGGGTGCTATCCAGTTTGTTATTGCTGCCCACCGGGTAATGTACTTGTATTACTATATCAGAATGTTTGTAAAGTTTAATACCCATGTTGGCAGGCATAAAAGTAGGAGTGGCGCCGGGTACCCAACCGCCAATTAATATGGCATTGTTAGTACCGGGGCTGCCAAAGCTAAGGTAACCGGGGCCCGGCGAAAGCGAATCTAACCGGTGGCAGGTACCGGTGGTATCTTCAAAAATCAAAACATGGTGTACAATTTCAGGGTTGCCCGGTATAATTTCCATGGCGGTAATGTACTCATCAGCCGTTAAGCCCGAAGGAAGCACAAAGCACTGGTATATATCATTATTTTGTGCTGAAGGCACAGTAAAATCGGGTATGCGCACGGAAATATCCGGGGCGCCCAGTTCAGAGGCATTGGTATAGGTTGGTACCGCCGGGGCCTGGGTGGTATCGCCCATTGGGGCGCCCGCGTCCACCCAATCGCGGATTTTATTAATGTCAACAGCCGAGATAATCCTTTCCTGTGCATAGCGGCAATAGGTAGGGTCTGGCGGCCATGGGGGCATAATATGGTTCATTACATCATACTTCATTAAAGTGCGCTGGTTGTAAGCATCGTTGTAAGTAAGCAATGCAAACGGGGCCAGCCCGCCATTGTGGTGGCACTTGGTACAGCTTTGATAAAGTATAGGGGCTATATCCTGCGCCCAGGTTACAGTAGTTTGTGCCTGTGTGGCAAAGGCAAAGGCAATAGCAAAAAACAGTGTAAACGTTTTTTTCATATATCCGGCTTGTTTTTTTAAGTTGCAATGAATCCTAAGCGCTAAATATAACGAAAGTTTTTGTTAACCGGTTAGCCCCGGCTGCAAACATGTTAAAACACCTAGGCTGGGTTAAACGCCTATGCCTGTGGGGCCAGTTGGCCGGTGGGTTCGCTATGCGGGGCCTGGCTTTGTGCCTCTCTGATACGGGTTTTTACCTCCTCAAAAGTTTCGGCATAATGCTGGTGGTTGGTACCCATAATGCGGTCCCAAAAGTTGTAGTATAATCCGTAGTTGCAGTTAACATAGCGGTGGTGCATGTTGTGGTGGGTACTGGTATTGTGCCACTTACTAAGCTTACCGGTTACAAAACCCGATGGGAAAAGCTCAAAGCCCAAATGCCCTATTACATTCATGCCTGTTTGGTAAATCATCCAGGTAAAAATGGCGTAATGGTGTACGGGCAGTGTAAAAACCATAATAGGCAAAATACCCACCTCCATTACTGCTTCCAGCGGGTGAAAAGCAAAGGCAGCCCAGGGCGTGGGGTTGGTGCTCATGTGGTGTACTTTGTGTACGTATGGGTAAATTTTTTTCCAGTGCATAAGGCGGTGGCTCCAGTAAAAATAAGTGTCGTGCCCCACTATAAAAGCCACCACGGTAAAGGCAAAATACCACAGGCTGTGGTCGGAAAGGTGACTGTAAATGCGCGTGTAGCCATGCTTGCGTAAAATGAATATGATGGTGCCGGTAGCGGCAAATATGCTTACCGAAAGCAGTGAGTAACCTATTTCGCGGAATATGTTTTTATTGCCGGGGTATTTTTGCTGTATCTTATACTTAAAAAAATGCCGCCTTTTCCAAATGTAAAAGATGAGGAAAAGAGTACCGGCAAATAAAAAATACCTTACCAAAACCATGGTTAAGGAATGGGTAAATTTGTAGGCCAGTTCGTTTAGGGTAATATCCATAAACAACATCGCGGTCAGTTTAGCTATGCAAATATCCCTAATGGCAATAAGATTTGCAACGGGTTTAAACCAAATGCAGCATTTTTCAATTAATCTTTCCTGAAAACCACAATGCGGTTGGTGTTGGTGCCATGCCTGTTGTTGTTAATGCCCCAAATATTGGCTGTTTTGGTAAAGCTTTGGGTATTAATAATTACCCCCAGGCATTCAAAGCCTGCTTCTATACCCAGTGGTATTACAGTTTCATCCAGCTTTACTTTGCCGCCGCGCACTTCGCCTACTTCAAAGGCAACAGCGCCGCCGGGGGCTGTAACGCGGTATAGCTCCTTAAATACCATCCCCATTTTAGCGCCCCATTCATCCACCGTTTTACTCATGGTAATTTTGGCGGCTACTTCGTTTACATCAATATCATTAAACCAGCAGCGCAGCCAGTTATCGGCAGCGTATTGCACCACATCTAAAAAAGGGGGCGATGTAACAGTTAGCTGAACGGTATTTTTGTTCAGCGCCAGTTTGCCTGCATCGCCGTTCATGTATTTGGGCTTTATTTTTTTCAGTACCGTATAGGTTTCGGTATCCATGTTTTTAAGCAGCCCTTTCGATTTGCGCAGTATTAAACCTTTTACATCGCGGTATTCGGGTTTTAGGGCGCGGGCTTTATTTATTTTAACCTGCCTGCTGGCCGATACCGCCTGGTTGGGAGGCAACGTGTACACCGAAAAAAAGCCTTTGCTGTGGCCGGTTAAGCGGTTGGTGGCAACCATCCTTATCCAGCGGTCGGCGGCATCTTCAGTTTTGGTATTTTTCCGTTCTGCCAGGTACTGTTTCAGTGCAAGTAGTTCGGCCTCGGTTTTTGGGTGGTAAAACATGGAAAGGTCAATACCAGCTTTTTTCTTCCGGGCAAAATCAATGGCATTCAGCCTTTCCTCAATTATTGCCAGCACGGGTGCTTCAATACGCGGGCGCGTAAGCATAAGGCTAAGCGGGTTTACATCGTTGGCAGCAATGTTGCGGCCCATTAAAGCGGCTTGTATGGCTGTAGTGCCCCGCCCGTTAAAGGGGTCTAAGACCAATTGCCCGGGCACGGTAAAAAAGTTGATGAAAAACCCGGGTAGCTGGGGTTTAAAACAGGCCCGGTACGAAACCTCGTGTATGGCATTGGCCTGCCGCTGTGCAGCGGTCCAAAACTCGCCTTCAAAAACCGGCACTGTGCTGCCATTAATGCGTATATTTTTCGCCTTTACAGTGGGGGAGGAACCCTGCCATTTAAAGCCCTTGATAAACTGTTTAAAACCTGTGCCGGATGTGTGTAACATTTTAATTTAAAAACCGTTTCCGCATTAAAGGTTGTAAAATACAACCCCTCGTTCTTTCAAAAAAGGGGCATGCTTAAAAGTCTTATTTGGCCTGCATTTTGAACTGTTTGACAGTTTCTTATTTTTGTCGGCTTAATTTCAATTGCAATGGCAACAATAAAGAAATTAGTTAATTTCGCGGCTAAATTTTTAGACATGGGAAAACCTAATGGTAAAGACAAAAAAAAGGCAGCTACTAAGGCTAAAAGCAAACCAGTGAAGAAGGCGGCAAAGCCTGCAAAAAAGGCAGCGCCTAAGGCAAAGAAGGTTGCTAAGCCCGCAAAAAAGGTAGTGGTAAAAGCTAAGAAGGCAGCAAAGCCTGTAGTAAAAGCTAAGGCTAAAGTTAAGGCCAAAGCCAAGCCAGCCGTTAAAAAAGCGGCCAAGCCTGTAGTGGTTAAAAAGAAAGCAGTAGCCCCCAAGGCAGTTGTAAAAAAAGCGGCCAAGCCAGTGGTTAAACCAAAGGCTGCCGTGGCAAAACCAGTAAGCCAAAAGCCGGTGGTTAAGCCAGCTGTTAAAACCAGCTATACTGCCCCCACGCCAGTGAAAACCGTACAGAAACCGATGATAAAAAAAGAAGAGAAACACGAAACACCAGACCTTAACCTGCGCTACAGCGATGAGGAGTTGAAGGAGTTTAAAGACCTTATCGACAAGAAGCTGATTGCTGCCCGTGAGGAGCTTAAAAACCTGAAAGAGGCGCTTGATAACCATACCGAAAGCCAGGCAGGCAATAAGGCATGGAACATGGAAGAGGGTACTGATACCTCGGAAATGGAGTACCTGATGAACCAGATTTCGCGCCAGCACCAGTATATCCGCAACCTTGAACTGGCTATGATAAGGATTGAAAACAAAACTTACGGTATTTGCCGTGTAACCGGTAAACTGATACCCAAGGAAAGGCTGCGTATTGTACCGCACGCCACCCTTAGTTTAGAGGCCAAAATGACCCGTAAAAGCGATGAGGCCACTACAGGGGCTACAGCTGCTGCACCGCCCAGCGATTTTTCGGAAGGGTTTGAAGATTAAGAACACCACTACAAATACTAAAACGCCCGCTGGATTTCCAAACGGGCGTTTTTATTTCGGGTAAAGCCACTGGTTATTATGCCAGGAAAGCCATTATATCTTTAGTGGTAATAATGCCCAGCAGCACACCATTATCAACTACAGGCAGCGACATAAACTTCTTCTCGGCAAATATTTT
>DASZPC010000489.1:0-1878 GCA_035550455.1 Chitinophagales bacterium
CCTCGCATGATGGACAGGTTACCGGAGTACATGGCACTTTGGATGTTACCGACTGGTGGGTAATGAAAACAGATGGGAATGGTAATCTTATATGGCAAAAAGCCATAGGCGGTTCAGATAGCGAAGGTGCTACAAGTGCTATACAGCTTGCAGATGGCTCGTTCTTAATCGCAGGATGGTCGGGCTCACAGGATGGTGATATACCCGGCAACCATGGGGATGCTGATTTTGCCATTATACGTTTAGATGCCGGCGGTAATATTATACCTGGTTCGGCGAAATCTTTTGGTGGAACCGGGACCGAAATTCTTACTACCATGTTGGCCGCACCCGATGGGGGGTACCTCTTGTCGGGAAGTTCAAACACTAATCCAGATAATGGAGATGTTACCGGTAATCATGGACAACGCGATTTATGGCTTGTAAAACTTGATGCCGCTTATAATCTTGTATGGCAAAAATGTGTGGGCACTCCCTTTATTGAATTAAGCTATGATGCGTGCATTGCTACAGACGGGCTGCCAGGTTATTTGATTTGTGGCTTTACAGTTGGCGATCATACATTGCATAACGGCTCGCAGGATTTTATTTTGGCAAAAACAGATTTAAACGGCAATGTGTTATGGCAAAAGCAATTGGGCAGCAATGCCGACGATGCAAGCCATGCTATAGCTGCCAACGCTGATGGTGGATTTATGGTAGCTGGTTTTGCAGGTGATGCCAATGGCGATTTTACCACAGCTACGCATGGCGAAAGGGATTTGTGTGTAATTAAATTTATTCCGCCCATAGCTTTTATATATACCCCTAATCCTGAACAATGTTTTACCTGCAGGTGTAGAGATATACATATACCGGTGCATATTAAAAGCCCGGCCGGGATAGCAACTATTGGGCCCCCGGCGCCCAGGATTTTTTATAGGCATGGCACTTCGGGCCCTTTTCTTAACACTGGTGGTACGCTTGTATCAGGTAATAATAAAGATGGCAACTGGGATTTTGTTATCAGTCCGCACCTGATGGGCTGCCCGGCAAAAAATTCAGATATATACTACTATTTTGTAGCCAAGGAGGCATCAAGCCCGGTGGTTATATCAAACCCAGGTGGAGGCAGTTTTAGCGCTACACCCCCAACATTAAACAGGTTTACATTGGCAGGGAACTGCGCGGCAGGCCCGTTGGATTGGATATTCTGCATTTTAAAATACTGGCCCTATGGCCTGTTCTTAATAATATTAGGCTTGGGTGGATGGGTGTTAGTGAGGAGAAGGAACTGAGCGCCGTGCTTCTGCAAATGAAACCCCTTTTATGTGCGCCTTAATCCATGTTTTGTAGTCAATCAAATCTGAAATACCCTGGGGCGGTTTGTTTGCTGATAAGCGTTTTAATTTGCTTTGCAGTTGCTGCCAATCCTGCTTTTGCAAAGCGGGTTTACGGATGGATGAGTTGATAAAAGAAACAATAGCCATAGGCACTTTAGCAGCTTCGTTTTTGGCGCGCAGCGAGCGCTGTAATGATTTAACCAGGCTTTCGAGCAATAGCTTGTTGCCATTTTCAAAATGGCTGAGCAATTGCATAATACGCGCCACCAGTTGAACTTCGGCAGCTAACGATTTTTCCTGTTCCTGAATTACGGGCGCCAGGTGGTCGAGGGTTTCGTGGTATTTGGCCATGGCAAACGATACATAGGCCATAATACACTGTAACATCATCCGGTTTTGCTTGGCAATGTTTGGACTAAACGTTTTAATGCCTGCCTTAATGTTGCTTATTTTTTGGTAGGCTTCGGCAAACCGGCCGGTTTCAATAAAATAATTCATTTCGAGCGTATAGCCCATCCAGAAAACCACTGCATCCAGCTCTGTTTTATCGAAGCGT
>DASZPC010000490.1:0-2646 GCA_035550455.1 Chitinophagales bacterium
CAACTGGCATACGATGGTGTAAGGGTATCGCACGCGGTGGGGCTTCCATATAAAGGGGCTGTTTTATCTTTAGTGCAGCCGGCAATCAACAGCGCCGCCAGCAATGTCGGCAAAAAAATAAGCCATATACGGTTTATGCAATGCATACGCCCGGTTATTTCAGCTTGCTTAATTTAACCTTTACCCCCACCGAAAGGTATGGGCCCGGCTTATAATAGCTTATGTATTTATCGCCATCCTTCAGGTTAAACTTCTCATCGCGGTTAATATCCAGCATTAACCGGTTGGCGCTGTTCAATATATTTTGTGCAGCCACCGTAAAGGTTACTATCTTTTTTACCGTGTACGAAAACGCCACATCCAGGCTGTGGAAAGGCATTTCGCCAATATTGCCATAATCGCTGTTGCCCAGGGCGTAAACACGCGGGCCATTTACATTGTACACAATACTGGCATCAATACCCAGGCTGTCGTTCCCATAAAACAAACCGGCGTTAATTATATAAGGGCTTTGGCCTTGTAGTTTATTTATTTTTACCTGGTTTACCAAATCGGGCAGCACCAGTTTACTTCCTATATAAGCCGCGTTAAATACAAAAGTAAAACCGCTTAAAGCTGCCGGCCCTATAAAGCCCAGGTTTTTGCGTATTTCCACCTCTGCGCCCCAGGTTATGGCATGGTCGCCGTTTAAGTAAGTAAAAGCCTTGCTGTCGCTGCCACCGGTAGGGGTTATTACTTTTTGTATAGGGTCAATAAAGTATTTAAAAAACGCCCCTGCATGTATCAGGTCGCCGGGGGCCGGGTAGTATTCATAGCGCACATCCACATTATGTATTTGCGCCACTTTTAAAGTATCGCCATTCGGAAAATACACCGTTGGAAACAGCGAGCCATAATTACCTGCGCGCAATTCAAAATCGTAATAGTAAAATGGGCTCCACTCCCTAAACTCGGGCCGGTTAACTGTTTCTCCATAGGCCAGCCGCACCAGCATATTTTCATGCACATTAAAACTCATGTTTATCGATGGCAAAAGGAAATTGGTAACAATAGAGGGGTGTATGCTATCAAGGTTTACAAAACTTTGCAGGCTTTGACGGTTGTACTCGTACCGCAGGCCAGTTACAATTTTGCCAATTTTGCCCATAGGCAGGGTAACCATGGCAAAAGCCGCCACTTGCAGGTTTTGCGCCTTATAGGCATCGCTGGGGGCGGTTATCTCATCCAGCCTGAAATTATTAAAGCTACCGGTATTGATGGTATCAAATATCTGGCCCACCGATTGGTGCGTAAGCAGGTAAGCACTATAGCCGGGGTTAATTACATAACCCAAAGTGCGGGCGTAAAAGCTGCGGTACTTGTATTCAATATAATTACCGGCGCTTACATCAAAAGCATAATGTTTGGTACCTATTTTTTCGGTAAACTGGTGGTTAAAAGAAAACCCGTCCTCGCGCAGGTGCTGGTACAAAAGGCCACCGCCATTAACAGGGTCCACCACATTGGCTATGCTTGCTTTGTAGATAGTATCGGGCTGTGATAGCGTGTAATTAATGCGCCGCAGGTCGGGGTCGTTGCGCAACGTGTACGAATAACTGGCACTGTAATTATACTCGCTTCGGTCCTTATTAAACTTATGGTCGCCGCAAAGCTTCGCCAGCGCCGTGGTGCGCGCCTGGTACGATTCGGCATAAAATTTACTGGGGGTATCATCGGCTTTTTCGTTCATGCGCTGCGTGGTTTTTTCGCGCCCGCTTTGGTTAAGCATGGCCTTCAGTTCAATTTTATTATTGCCAAATAAAAAAGCAATGTTTTGCAATGCCGCAGCGGTAACAGTGCGGGTGCTTTCCTTATCACTATAGTCCGATACCAAAGCCGTACTGTCGTAATCAGTGCGGCGCACATTATAAGTGCTGCCGGTTAAGCTGTAGGTTAAGGCGGTGCTGGTGCCAATAGTAACATGTTTGGTTTTAAACAAACCCTGCAGGCCCAGGTTGGCGCGCTGGTCGGGTATAAGGCCCTTTTGCATAATACCCCAGTTGTTCGGAAAAGCATGGGTAATATTATAAATATCGGGGTCGTTCTTTGAAAGGTAATCAGGCATATTTCCGGGCAGGCTGCGGTAACCGTTATCATAGCCTATTAAATCGGTTTTGCTGCCCTGCGTGTAATAAAATGGCTCAAAGGTGCTGCCAATGCGGAACGAGGTACTGTACCCAAACGAAATATTGCTTTTATCGGGTATGCTTTGCGTGTACACCTTAATCATACCACCGGCAAAATCGCCGGGCAGTTCAGGGCTGGGCGTTTTATAAACCATCATCCGGTCAATCATCCCGGCTGGTATCACATCAAACGAAAAGGCCCTGGCATCGGTTTCCGAACTGGGCGCGGTGGCATCGTTTAACCACACATTATTATACCGCGATGAAAGGCCCCGCACGTTTACAAACCGGTCGTCCGATACGGTAATACCCGGCACCCGGCGTATGGCCTCGGCGGCATTGCGGTCAACTGTTTTTTGTATTTGCGCAGCCGATATACCGCTTACCAGCGAGTTCGATTTTTTTATTTCAACCACCACAGCACTTTCAACATTGGTGCGTTTAGTGGTTTTTATTTCCACCTCGTTCAGTTTCTTCTCCT
>DASZPC010000491.1:0-7472 GCA_035550455.1 Chitinophagales bacterium
CTGTTAACTTATTAAAGCCAGTATGTGCTGCGCTACACTTTTTTATTACTCACTAAAACAAATGAAGTATGGAAACCAATCAAACCAATACGGGCGCAAAAAAGGTGTTTATTGCCACCGTTATAGCCCTGCTGTTGTTAAACGGCGTTACCATGTATTTCCTTTTTAGCGAGAAACAGGAGAAAACTGAAGTAGTTACCCAGAAAACCTCGCTTGAGCAGGATTACCACAGCGTGAGCGATTCGCTCGAAGCCAAAAAAGATGAAATTGACCAGCTACGCGGCAAAAATGCAGCTATGGATAAGCTGATTGCCGAAAAAGAACAACTAATAGACCAGGAACAAAAAGCATTGGAAGAAGAGCACTCTAAAAACTCGCTTACCATAGCGCAGTTAAACCATGCCCGTGGCATGATAAGCCAGTACGAAATATTAATGGCCAGTATGCAGCAGCAGTTAAACGACTACAAAGCCCAAACAGCGCAGTTAACAGTTGATAAAGAAGAATTAAGCGCCGACCTTGGCTGTGAGCAGGATGCCAACACCCAGCTAACGGAAACGAATACCGTTTTATCGAAAAAAGTGGATGCCGGTTCGTACCTTCAAATACCGCGTGTGGAAGTGGAGGCTGTTAAAACAAAACATAACGGACAGGAAGTAGACGTGGAAAAAGCCAAAGCTGCCGAGCGCCTGAAAGTTAGTTTTGAAACAGGCGTAAACAAGGTGATTGACCCCGGCAAAATAAGTTTTTATGTGCGCATTATTAACCCGCGCGGCGAAACCCTTGCCAGCGATGTATCTGGCTCGGGTGTTATACCCGGCTCAGATGAAGCCAAGCCGGTGCAATATACCCGCAAGGCAGATTTATACTATACGCAAAACAATAAAAAAGTGGTGGTGTATTGGTCGCGGTATATTAACGACCCCGGTGTTTACCGCGTGGAAGTTTACCAGGGCGATAAAGTGGTGGGCCACGGCGCTGTGCGTTTAAGCTAAACACCCCCTTTTAGCTTCCCTAATAAATGAAATGCAATGCACTGAAAGGTGTGTTGCATTTTTAGTTTTTGTACGGGGTGTGCAAAAAATATTTGCACAATCCAAAAAAGGGATTTAATTTTGACTGACCGTTCAGTCAATTATAACCCCATAAATATGCCGCGCAGGCCCGAACAGTTTAAAGCCATTCGCGAAAAGAGCCGGGAGAAAATACTCGGAGCGGCTTTGCAACTGTTTGCCTACAACGGCTACGACGCCACTTCTATTGATAGCATTGCTAAAAAGGCGGGCGTTTCAAAAGGCTTGATATATAACTATTTTGAAAGCAAGAAAGATATACTGTTGGCCATTTTTGGCGAGGCTATGAAAATGGGCGAAGAAATGGTAATGGGCGAAAAAGATACATCTGACCCGTACGAACGCAAGCGTGGCATGGTAAACCGTGTTTTCGATGCCTTGCGCAACGAACCTGAATATATGAAACTGCTCACAGTAATGTCTTTACAACCCGGCGTAATGGACGAAGCCAAGGCCTTTACGCGCGAGGCTTATAAAAAGAGCAAAGAATGGTCGGGCGTACTAACCGGCAAAACCGGGCGTAAGGCCTGGATTGAAGCCCTGATGATGGGCACCCTGATGGATGGTATTACACTCAATTATATCCTTTATGGAAAGCAGTTTCCATTGGAGGCTTTGCGCAAGGAAATAATAAAAGTGTACTGTACGCCACCGGCGAAGGCGAAAAAGAAGGGTTGATGTGAATTTCTGTAACAGCGATTTTGGTTTTAATTTTTAAATAAGTGTTATGACAAAATTTATTTTGATGCTGCTGGTTTTGGCGGCCCCCGCTTTTGAACAACAGCCCGACCCGGTTCAAATTGTAAAGAATTCTGAAGCCCACATGCGCGGCAAAACCCTGAAAGGCGAAATGACTATTAAAATCATCCGCCCAGAATATACCCGCGAAATGAGCATGAAAATGTGGATGAAGGGTACCGATTTTTCATTGATTCAGGTTACCGAACCGGCAAAAGATAAAGGCACTACTTTTTTAAAACGTAAAAAAGAAGTGTGGGACTGGGTACCTACCCTGGAGCGCACTATTAAACTGCCGCCTTCTATGATGTCGCAATCGTGGATGGGCACCGATTTTACCAATGATGATTTGGTAAAAGAATCATCGGTGGTGGATGATTACACCCAATCAATCCTCGGCGAAGAAAAAATAGGCGATAGGCCCTGCTATAAAATACAACTAATACCCAAGCCTACTGCGGCGGTGGTATGGAGCAAGGTTTTGCTTTGGATTGATAAAAAAGATTACCTGCAACTAAAAACTGAAATGTACGATGAAGACGGCCAGTTGGTAAATACCATGCTGGGCTCCGATGTAAAAATGCTGGGCGGCAGGCTATTGCCCACCACGCTTGAAATGACACCCGCCGATAAGCCCGGGCATAAAACAATTATCATTTATAAACAGGAAGAGTTCGACCAACCCATAAGCGACGATTTTTTCAGTACACAAAACATGAAGAACCCCCGTTAAGCGATGATGGTGTTTAAACTGGCATGGAGAAATATTTGGCGCAATAAGCGCCGCACTATGATTACCGCTGCCTCGGTATTTACAGCGGTAATACTGGCGCTGGTAATGCGTTCGGCGCAGTTAGGCTCGTACGAGCACATGATTAACAATGTAGTTGGTTTTTACACCGGCCATATACAGGTGCATAAAAAGGGCTATTGGGACGAAAAAAGCATTGACAACAGCTTTGTGCCTACCGATACCATTTATAATATTATAAACAGCGGGCACGATGTATCGGCTGTTACGCCCCGTTTTGAATCTTTCGCCCTTGCCTCGGCACAGGAGCAAACCAAAGGCACTATGGTGGCCGGTATTGAACCCGCCGGTGAGGATAAAGTAACCAACCTGAAAGGGAAACTGGTGCAGGGTAGCTATTTAACCGATAGCAGCAATGGCGTATTGCTGGCCGAGGGCCTGGCAAAGGAACTGAAACTGGGCATTGGCGATACGCTTGTGTTGTTGGGGCAGGGCTATCATGGCGCTACGGCGGCAGGTTTATTCCCTATAACCGGTATTGTAAAATTCCCTACGCCCGATTTAAATAAGGGCATAGTATATATGGCTATTGCCAAAGCCCGCGATTTTTATTCAGCCGATCACCGGGTTACTTCTATTGTGGTTTCGGTGCCTGCCGGTAAAGATGCGCTGGCTGTGGCCGGCGAACTGCGAAGGGCATTTAAAGGGATGCCGGTTGAAGTGCTGGATTGGAAACAAATGATACCCGACCTGGTGCAACTGATAAAAGTGGATAATGTAGGCGGTATTATTACCATCGCCATTCTTTACATGGTTATCAGCTTTGGCATTTTCAGCACCATACTGATGATGCTTTCTGAGCGTATGCACGAGTTCGGTGTGCTGATGGCAGTGGGCATGAAAAAAATGCTGCTTATCCGTATTGTAACGGTTGAAATACTGATGATATCGGCCCTTGGTATCATATTAGGCCTCGCACTGGGCCTGCCCATTGTAGGCTATTTCCATTTAAACCCCATCCATGTGACCGGCGAAAGTGCCAAGGTTTACGAGCAATACGGCATGGAGGCTATTTTCCCATTTTCAATGAAATGGACCATCTTTTTATGGCAAACCGTGGTGGTGGAAGGTATTACCCTGTTGCTGGCATTTTACCCTTATTTACGTTTATCACGCTTAAAAACTATTGACGCTTTAAAAACCTGATATGTTCGGCTCCCTGTCATGGAAAAACCTTTGGCGCAATAAACTGCGCAGCCTTATTACCATCGCCTCGGTGTTTTTTGCCGTGGTGCTTTCGGTGGTGCTTACCGCTATACAAAAAGGGGCTATGCAAAATTTGGTAAAAGATGTGGTTGGTTTTTATAGTTCGTACATACAGGTACATAAAAAAGGCTATTACGATAACCAGACCCTTGATAATATGCTGGTGGTAAGCGATTCGCTGATAGATGCCGTAAAGCAGCAGAAAAATGTGGTGCTCGTTTCGCCGCGGATAGAAACCTTCGTGCTGGCCTCCACCGGTCAAAATACACAGGGCTGTATGCTTACCGGCATTATGCCTTCAAAAGAAAGCGAACTGATTAAACTACGACAAAAAGTAAAATCGGGTAATTATATGTCCGATGATGAACCGGGGGTAATGATTTCAGAAGGGCTGGCAAACAAACTCGGCTTGCAGGTGGGCGACACAGTTATGCTTTTGGGCCAGGGCTACCAGGGGGCTACGGCTGCCGGGCGGTACCCGGTGCGCACGTTGCTTACATTCGGCTCGCCGCAGTTAAACGACAGGCTTATGTTTATGCCTGTTAAGCAAGCGCAAAGTTTATTGAGCGCCGGCAACATGGCCACTACACTTGTTGTTTCGGTAGACGATACCAAATCACTACAGCAAATTCAATCGGGGATAGAACATCATTTACCCGCCGGTTACGAGGTAATAAACTGGCAGCAAATGCAGCCCGAAATAGACCAGATGGTTAAAACCAAAGAAGGCAGTGAGATTATTATTGTATTGCTGCTATATGCGCTGGTGTCGTTCGGCATCTTTGCTACCCTGCTGATGATGATGGCCGAGCGCGAGTACGAACTGGGGATGCTGTTTGCCATTGGCATGAAAAAGGCTCAGTTGGCCCGCATGGTGGCCCTTGAATCAGTTTTTGTATCGGCCATTGGTTGTGTGGCGGGGCTGGTGGTAAGTATACCCTTGGTATTTTATTTACACGTGCATCCTATCACCTTCGGTGGGCAAATGAAAAAAATGTACGAAAATTTTGGGTTCGAGGCGGTTATTCCCGCCTCAATAACTCCTTCCATTTTTTACGAACAGGTAATCATCATCGGGCTGGTATCGCTGGCATTATCGGCCTACCCGATGTATAAAATATTTTCAATGAACGCTTTAAAAGCCATGAGAAAATGAGAGTGCTTATAAAAATAGCCTGGCGCAATATTTGGCGCAACAGCGTACGCAGCTTAATCATTATCACGTCCATCGTATTAGGCCTGTGGGCGGGTACCTTTGTTAGTGCCATTTACTATGGCATGGGCGAGGACCGTGTGCGTATTGCTATCGAAAACGAAATATCGCATATACAAATACACAACCCAAAGTATAAAGACGATTTTAAAGTAAAGTATGCCATTGATTATAACGATACCATGCAGGCCGAATTAAAAAATACGCCTAATGTTAAAGCATGGTCGGCACGCAGCCGGACGCAGGGCATGATAACCAGTACCACTGCCAGCAGCGGTGTGCAGATAAACGGTATTGAACCCGCCGCCGAAGATTCAACCACCCATTTGGGTAAAAAAATAATTGAGGGCGAATACCTGGCCCCTGGCAGGCGTAACCAGATTATTGTAGGCGCAAAGCTGGCCCGGCGTTTAAAACTGAAACTAAAATCAAAGGTGGTAATTACCTTTTTAGATAAGGATGATAACATGTCTTCGGCAGCTTTTAAAGTGGTGGGCATTTATGAATCTTCTAACTCTACCTGGGACGATGCCAATGTGTTTGTAAAGCGTGAAGACCTGAACCCTCTGCTGAACATTGATGCTAATGCTGCGCACGAAATAGCCATTTTGCTCAACACCAACCGGTTGATTGATACCACCGAGGCCCAACTGAAAAAGGATTTTCCGCAGTATAAAGTGGAAAGCTGGATGGAAATTGCCCCCGAAATAAATGTGGTTATATCGCTTATGGGCCAGGTGTCCACCATCTTTGTAATTATCATTCTGCTGGCGCTTTCGTTCGGTATCATCAACATTATGCTAATGGCGGTGTTAGAGCGCACCCGCGAAATTGGCATGATGATAGCCCTGGGTATGACGCGCTTTAAAGTATTCCAACTGGTGGTGCTCGAAACTTTCTTTTTAGTAATGCTGGGCAGCCCTACCGGTATGCTTATTGCCTACGGTACTATTTCGTGGCTATCGGTTAAGGGGATAGACCTTTCTTCTTTCGCGCAAAAATCAATGGCCAGCATGGGCATGAGCAGTGTTATTTATCCTGCCCTGCCATGGGCCTCGTATGAACAAATTATCATTCTGGTAATGATTACCGCAGTCTTGTCGGCAGTTTTCCCTGCCATTAAAGCATTGCGGCTTAATCCTGCCGAAACCATTAAAACATAATTGTATGCAAAACATGGTAATTGAAGCAACAAACCTTTCAAAAACCTACAACCCCGATACCATACCGGTAAAGGCGATTGATGGGGTAAGCCTTAAAATGGAACGCGGCGAATTTGCGGCGCTGGTAGGGCCTTCGGGTTCGGGCAAAACAACTTTGCTGAACCTGCTTGGCGGGCTTGATAAGCCCGATACCGGTAATATTATAGTAGGTGGTACCGATATTACCCAGCTTGGCGAGAACGCGCTGGTTGATTTCAGGCTGCACAACATCGGCTTTATTTTCCAGGCCTATAACCTTATACCGGTGCTTACCGCTAAGGAGAATGTGGAATTTATTATGCTGCTGCAAAACCAGCCTAAAGCGCAGCGCGATGCCCGGGTAGGCGCCTTGCTGAAAGAAGTAGGGCTGGAGGATAAGGTAAACACCCGCCCATTGCAACTATCAGGCGGGCAGCAGCAGCGTGTGGCGGTGGCCCGGGCGCTGGCATCAAAGCCGCAGTTTGTTTTAGCCGATGAGCCTACGGCCAACCTCGATTCCAAGTCGGCTTTTAACCTGCTCGATATTATGCATAAACTGAACCTGGAGGAAAACATAACCTTCATCTTCTCCACGCACGACCAACGGGTTATTGACCGCGCCCAGCGCGTAATTACTTTGGTAGATGGGCGTATTTCTTCCGATACCGGTATTATTAAAAAATAACCGGCATGAAACAGGATAAGCAATGAAGTTTTTGCTGCGGTACGGTATGCTGGCTATGCTTTTCTTTGCCTTTCAACCGGGTTGGGGGCAAAGCAAAACCGTATCAGATTACTTACAGGTAAACGGCTATATAAAAGATTTAGGATCGGTAAGTTTTGTAGATAATGCCAATACGCTTTATGCCTCCAGCCTTTTTCATAACCGTATTGATTTAAAAATTAAACCCGTTTCATCGTTCACTATTGCGGTAGGTATGCGCAACCGGGTTTTTATCAGCGAATACCAGCACCTGGTACCCGATTTTGGGAAACAGTTTGCTGTAGATAATGGTATTGTAAATCTTTCCTTTAACTGGCTGAATAAATACCCCGTGCTGGGCAACACCAGTTTCGACCGGCTGTATCTTGACTGGCAAAACGATAAGTGGGATGTGCGGGTAGGCCGCCAAAGGCTCAACTGGGGCATAAATATTACCTGGAACCCCAACGATATTTTCAATACCTACAATTTCCTGGATTTCGATTACGAAGAACGCCCCGGCGCTGATGCCGCTAAAGTGATATAT
>DASZPC010000492.1:0-10259 GCA_035550455.1 Chitinophagales bacterium
ATAGCTAGTTGCGGAGGTTGTGAAATAATAGCTGAACCGGTTGCCTCACAACTGCTGTCGTCAGTTACGGTAATATTATACGTGCCGGCAAAAAGATTAGAGTTGTTTTGTGTGTTGGGGCCATTGCTCCAGTTAAAAGACATGGGCATGGTTCCACCGGCATAGCTCATATAAGCTGAACCGGTATTTAAACCATAACATGTAACGGGCTCTATTGTGGGTGTAAGCGTAAGTGGTGCAGGTTCGGTTATGGTTACAGAGGCAGTAGAAGTGCAAGTGTGTGAATCTGTAACAGTAACAGTATAGGTTCCTACTGCTGCGTTTGTCAAAACTGTGTCATTAACTACATTCCCCGAGCTCCAGGTATAGGTAAAAGGAGGGTTCATACCTGTTGCATGAACGGTTGCCTGCCCGGTACTTCCTCCGGCGCAAGCTTCGTTGCGGTTTACAACGGCAGTAGCGGTAACATTTGAAGGAACAACGGGGCTGATGTCGTCAACCAAAATATAAGGTTCAGAAGAGCAGCCAAGGGTATTAACCTGAAACATTATCCAGCTAAAATTTTGGGTAGGGGTAAAGGATACGTTGTATTGAATCCATGTATCCATTGGGCTGATATCACCAGAATGCCAAAGCAGTGTGCCCTGGTCGCAAGGGCCAAATCCGCCCCATATTTCACATTCGGCACAGCCGGGGGATATGCCCCCGCCAGTAGAAGATGAATTAGCCAGCCATACTGTAAAATTATATAAGGTGCCCGCTACCAAAGCACTACTCAATGGCTCAGCGGCACCCTCCTGCCAGTTTCCTGATGGTTGATGTACTAACCCCACATAAGAGGTGCCATCAACTGGTGGTAGTGTTACGCCCCATTGGCCGGGTTGGGTGTCGGGGGTTTGGCCCGACATACATTCTGTCCATGGCGAAGGTGTTATCCCTGCGCCGGTGGGGCCTTCAAAAGAGGGGTTCTGAAAAGTTACAGTAGGGGCTGGCACACATTGGCTAAAGCCACTTTGTGCGTAAAAAACAGTTCCCCAAAATAGTAATACTAAACGTAAACAGTGTTTCATTAAAGGGGGTATCTTAATTCCTTCTGTAGTTGACTTAAAATTAGCAGTAAGGGTTGTAACCCGCTAATTTTTTTTACCCCTAATTGTTAAAAAAAACACCGTATATATTTTCCGTTTTCTTTGGTTACAACAAAGTAATTGTTATAATGCCTTACTGTTTTACAATGGTAAAGTTCTGTTTAATGTCAACGCCCCGGCCATATATTTTCAGGGTATAATATCCAGCGGCCAGTGTTTCTGTGTTTAGCACACAATCGGTTCCTTTCATTTCTTGTTTCAATATCGGTTGGCCGCTATTGTTATAAACCGAAATGGTAACTGCGCTCAAAGAATTATTGTATTGAATATGCAATTGCCCACTCGCTGGGTTGTGGAATATCCTTAAATCGTTTTTACTTACCCTTTTTATTCCGGGCAATTCTAATGCAAACTGGTTCGGAGTATCTGTAAAACCATTATTATTTTTTACCACTGTTTAGTAAGTACCGCTTTAGCAGGCAACTATAAGGATTGCGAAGCCTTAATTATATCCGGTACCTCCAGTATCTGCTTTTCATAGCCCGATAATGTTACTCTAATCATAGCCCTGCCTATATCTTCCAGTTTGCAGGCGTAGTTGGTTGATATGGCTTTCAGCAAGGGGTACATCCAGGTAATATACTTGTACCCTTTTTGCGTGTTCTTCATTCCCGGCGCCGGGTGTATATAACCGGGCCTGAACATAAAAGCCTGCTTAAATGGTAGTTTCATCAGGCTGTTTTCGGTTTTGCCTTTTACACGGGCCCACCTTATACTGCCTTTTTCGGTGCTATCGGTCCTGCTGCCCGAGACATAGCAAAATGTCATATCTGGGTTCAGCTTGGCCAATGTTGTTGCCACGTGCATAGTTAATTGGTAAGTAAAGCGTTCATAATCTTCTTTGCTCACACCTACTGACGATACGCCCAGGCAAAAATAACAGGCATTATAACCGCTCAGTTGGCTTTCAATTGCCGAAAAATCAAAAAAGTTGCTGTGGATTATCTCTTTCAGTTTAGGGTGGTTTACGCCACAGGGTTTTCGGTTTATAACCAGTACAGCCTCCACTGTGGGGTTTTTTAAACATTCGTACAAAACACCCTCGCCTACCATACCTGTTGAACCTGTAACTATAGCCCTTATACTCATTACCTGTACTTATTTAATTGAAAGATAAGTTATTGACGGGTGAATTGCCGTTATATTTCAACAGCATGATTATACTCACATCCGTCTTTTCGCATTTTAAGTAAATCTGGGTAACTTTGAAGATGCAAAAAGGTGAACATTTTTTGCCTTAGTGCTTTATAAAACATTACCCCTATGCCTCATTATCAAAAACGAGGGAAAATTCCGCATAAGCGCCACACCCAGTTTAAAAAGCCCAAGGGTGGGTTATATAGCGAACAACTGGTTTCAACCGAAGGCTTTTCAAGTGTTTATTCTATCATCTACCACTGTCATCCGCCAACGATGATTAAAAAGATTGATGACCCGATAGATGTAGCCCCTAAAATAGCGGCCCTGAAAAACATGCAGCACCGGTGTTATAAAGGCTTTGACATAAAACCTGAAGATGACTTTTTGAAATCGCGTAGGCCTGTATTGGTAAATACCGATGTGCATATAGTTTTGGCTGCCCCCCGGAAATCAATGAGGGGGTATTTCTATAAAAACTCTGATGCCGATGAAGTTATTTTTGTGCATGAGGGTACCGGTTCCTTAAAATCAATTTTTGGGGAATTGAAATTTGAATATGGCGATTATATAGTAATTCCACGCGGCACCATTTATCAAATAGAATTTACCGGAAAAAACAATCGCCTGTTTATTGTGGAATCGTTTTCGCCGGTGGTTTATCCGAAACGTTACCGCAATGAATTTGGGCAACTTTTAGAGCATTCCCCTTATTGCGAGCGAGACATAAAAGCCCCTCAGAACCTTGAAACCCACGACCGCAAGGGCGATTTTCTGGTTTATATCAAAAAGCAAGGATTGCTATACCCCTATCATTACGCTGCACATCCTTTCGATGCCATTGGGTGGGATGGTTGCCATTACCCGTATATATTTTCTATACACGATTTTGAGCCTATCACAGGGCGTGTGCATCAGCCGCCGCCGGTACACCAGACTTTTGAGGCGCATAATTTTGTTATTTGCTCATTTGTACCGCGCCTGTTTGATTATCATCCGCTGGCTATACCCGCGCCTTACAACCATAGCAATGTTGATAGCGATGAGGTGTTATACTATGTAGATGGCGATTTTATGAGCCGCAAAAATGTGGAGCGTGGTATGATAACCCTGCACCCCATTGGTATTCCTCACGGGCCGCACCCGGGTACCGTGCAAAAAAGCATTGGCGCGAAGGAAACGAAAGAATTAGCAGTAATGGTAGATACTTTTAAGCCACTATGGCTTACCGAAGATGCTTTTGCGATTGAGTCGCCCGATTATTATAAAAGTTGGCTGGAATAATAGTGGTGTTAATGTGTTTACGTGTTAAAGTGTTTATGTTGGAGATAAAATATAATTGATGCCTAAGATTGAACGATTTGAAGATTTAGATTGCTGGAAAGCTGCGCGTGAATTGATAAATTATGTTTATGATTTAACTGAGAAGCCAGCATTGGCAAAGGATTTTGATACGAAATCGCAGATAAGGCGGGCAGGATTGGGAGCCATGAATAACATTTCAGAGGGGGTTGGCAGGTATAGTTCAAAGGAGTTTGTAAGGTTTTTGGACATATCCCAATCTTCTGGCCAGGAGATAAGGAGTATGGCTTATGTATTGCTGGATAGAAAATATATTGCGCAGCAAGAATTCGTAACCTTATGTGAAATGGCTAATAAACTGATAAGTGTAGATAATGGGTTGATTAAATATTTGTATTCACGAACTACGGGTTCACGTTAGCACATAAACACGTTAATACTTAAACACGATATAAAATGGAAACGACATTAAAAGAACCTAAAGCGAAAATTGCCGAAGATTTTTTGCCGCTAAACGGCACCGACCATATTGAGTTTTACTGTGGCAACGCTAAACAATCGGCTTATTATTATCAATCGGCATGGGGTTACGAATTAGTGGCTTATGCCGGCCCTGAAACCGGTGTACGCGACAGGGCAAGCTATGTTTTACAACAAGGTAAAATAAGGCTGGTACTTACTTCTGCCATGCATCCGGACAGCGAAATATCAAAACACGTTTTACAGCATGGCGATGGGGTAAAGGTGTTGGCTTTGTGGGTTGACGATGCCCGCAAAAGCTATGAGGAAACTACAAAGCGCGGTGGCGTTGGTATAATGGAGCCTGCTGTTTTGAAGGACGAATTTGGTGAGGTAGTAATTTCGGCCATTAAAACTTATGGCGATACTATACACAAATTTGTGGAGCGGAAAAATTATAAAGGGGCGTTTTTGCCAGGTTATCAGCCACGTAAATCAAACGTAAAAAACGTGCCGGTTGGTTTAAAGTATGTTGACCATTGCGTGGGCAATGTTGAACTTGGTAAAATGAACGAGTGGGTAAAATTTTATGAAGAGGTGATGGGTTTTAAACTGCTGATAACTTTTGATGACGAAGATATTTCGACTGAATATTCTGCTCTAATGAGCAAGGTAGTTTCAAATGGCAGCGGTTACGTAAAGTTTCCTATTAACGAGCCGGCAGAGGGCAAAAAGAAATCGCAGATTGAGGAGTATATTGAGTTCTACCACGGCGCAGGCTGCCAGCACGTAGCTATTGCCACCGATGATATTATTTCAACAGTTACAGAACTTCGCGCCCGTGGTGTTGAATTTTTATACGTGCCCGATAATTACTACGAAGAAGTTTGGCAGCGCGTTGGCAAAATAAATGAGGATGTGGAGGCTATTAAACGACTGAATATACTGGTTGACCGTGATGACGAAGGTTACCTGCTGCAATTGTTTACCAAACCAGTACAGGATAGGCCCACCGTATTTTTTGAAATTATTCAGCGTTGCGGCGCCAAAAGTTTTGGTAAAGGAAACTTCAAAGCTTTGTTTGAGGCTATTGAGCGCGAACAGGAATTAAGGGGTAACCTGTAATATGCATCGTAAAACTTTTTTACAAAAAGCAGGGTTGGTATTAATATCAGTCCTGCTTTCGCTTTTTATAGCTGAGTTGGTGCTCCGTATGGTTTTTAAACCCCAGTTACTTTATTATGTCTGGCAGCCTTATTTGCATCATGTTTTTCATCCCGATTCTTCTTTTATGCCGGGGGTAAATGGTGCGAAGGAGTTTTCTATTAATGCCAGCGGGGTTAGAGGCGATGGGTTTGAAAAAGGTAAGCCCAATACCCTTTTTATAGGGGGCAGCACTACCGAGTGCCTTTATTTAGATAACAGCGAAACCTGGTGGCATTTATGGGCGCAGGAGAGGAGACGAAGTAACCCGGCAGATGAAAATTTTGGAAGTGTAGGTAAAAGTGGCTGTACTAGTATTGAAAACTATCTACAGTTGAAATATATAGTGCCGCAATTGAAATATGTAAACCGCGTGGTATTAATGATTGGTATAAACGACCTGATGGTTTATTTAAGCCATGACTGTAAAAATGCAACCACCTTAAATAAAGCTGTTGAAGATTCACTGGTGAATACAATTTTTTTAAAAAAGGGTAGAGATATTGAAACGGGTTGGTGGAGGAGAACGGCATTGTTTTATGTGCTGCGCAATTTTTATGAAGGCCTAACCCCGAAAGGCATAAGTTGGCAGCATGTGCAGGACGATAACGGTGCTGCTTATAATACCTGGCGCAGGTACCGGCATAATGCTGATCACCTGATAGATACTTTGCCCGATATTACAAGCGCACTTGGTTTTTACCGCACTAACCTTGAACTTATTTGCGCCGAAGCGAAAAGGCAGCATTTGCAACTTGTATTTATAACACAACCCTGCATATACAGAGATACCGCTAATGCTTCTATTGATAGTTTACTTTGGATGGGCGGTATTGGCGATTTTCAGGCAGGTAAGGCCAGGGTTTACTATACACAGCGCGTATTAGGTGAGGCATTGGCTTTATACAACAAAGAAACCATTGCTTTTTGTAATGAAAACCACGTTCAATGTATTGATGCTGCAAGTGTATTGCCAAAAGATACTTCGGTTTTTTACGATGATTGCCATTTTAATGAAAGCGGCGCACGTAAACTGGCTAATTATCTTTCTTCTGTTCAGTTACAACCGGCACAATAGTTATTGGCAGTTTTTCCAGTGGTTGGTTACCCATTGTGCGTTTACCTGGGTATCTATTTGCCAAAAGTCTGAGCAAAGGTAATTGATGATGTTAGCCGCCTGCACATCGCTCATTTTATTGGGGTACATGGGTTGGTCGTACAGGGTATCGCCAACAGTAATAGGGTGGTTCATGCCAAATTTTATCCAGCATGGTATGGAGTCTAAATGGGCCCGCGCAAATGCTGCATTATGTAACGGTGGCACCAGTGTTTTTATGCCTTCTCCGTTATCGCCATGGCATTCCGAGCACTCGGCCTTGTAGCCTGCTTTACCGGGGTGCTCAATACTGCCATGCGAATAGATGTCGTAAATAAAAATGGCAATGATTACAAAAATACCAAAGCGGGTAAATAGTTTTATTAATTGTTGCTTATTCATGGGTTTCTTACCGGGCTCATTTTTCACTGAGCAGTATGTCCATATCGTTCATCAGTTTTTTAACGCTCTCATCATCGGTACCATCATAATAGCCCCTTATCCGGCTTTTCGTGTCTATCAAAATAAAATTTCCATCGTGAATATGGCCACCGGGTGCATCGGGGTCTTCAGTGGCGCTTACCAGGTATTTTTTCGCCAGTTCATAAATCGAATCTTTATTACCGGTTAACAGGTGCCATTTTGTGCCGTCAATATTGCCAAGTCTTTTGGCGTAATCTTTCAACCTTCCAACACTATCCCTCTCGGGGTCAATAGAGAAGGAAAGTATCTGTATGTTTCCATTGCCCTTATACTTATCGTACACATAACCCATCTCCTTCATCATTTTGGGGCAAATGCTTGGACAGGAAGTAAAGAAGAAATCAGCAACATAAATTTTGTCATTAACGGTGCCTTCATTTACTGTGTTGCTATCCTGGTCGGTCATGGTAAAGCCGGGTATAGAGTAGTTTACACTATCAACCTCCTGCTTGCCATCAACAATTTTTTGGCTAACAGTTTTGGGGCCGTAAAAAGGCAGTTTTTTACCGTTGTTGCAGGAATTTAAAACAAGGCTTATAAAGCCGCATAAAAAGATTAGTCTGCGCATAACCGATGTGTTTTAGCAGGATGGAGGACCGGGCAGGGAATAATCCTATTCAAATGCGGGGCCAAAGTATTTCTCTTTTAGCCATTTTGCAACTTCTTCGGTTAGTGGTTTTTCTAAAAAATCTATAACCTCGGGGTAATCTTTGGCTTTTTCGTAATCGCCGGGGTAATCCGATGAAGATAAAAGGTAAATTTTTGCTTTCGATGAAAACCCGGTTGGTAATTTGCGGTACTCCAGCAAAAAACTCCAGCCATCCATAGCGGGCATATTTATATCCAGCAGTATAACATACGGAAACTCATCCGGCTGGTTTTCATTGCAAATTCGTTGCAATTCATCCAGCGCTTCCTGTGCAAACCTATATTGCTTAAAATTGCTCAGGCCTGCATCTTCCAGCATTAGCCTGGTAAGGAAATTGTTAGCCTTGTCATCATCAATAATATAAATCACCGGCTCAGCCATGCATTAAGTTTTTATGCTACTTACACAATGGGTTCTTATCTCTTAATTTTCAGGGTAGCATTAATATACCCGCCTGTAAAACATCTGTCAAGTTTTTCGGGGTGCAGAATATATTATTTACCGGCCTGCAATCGCTGACATGCAGGCATAAATCCTTTTACTAAGTTAAAGCTTGAAATGGAATTCAGAAAAAGAATTTTGTAGCTCAATAAAGCCTCGCAATAATCAATTAAGTTTGCAGCATGGATGATGCCGGAGTTGTTAAAAAGCGTGTGCCCAAGCCCGATTGGCTGAAAATAAAGCTGCCCTCGGGCAGGGAATTTAGCGAGGTAAAGCAGAATGTTGAGCAGCATAAACTGCATACTATTTGCGAGAGTGGTAAATGCCCTAACCAAACAGAGTGTTGGGGGGCCGGTACTGCCACTTTAATGATACTGGGCGATGTTTGCACCCGTTCGTGCATGTTTTGCAGTGTAGAAACAGGCAACCCCGGGGTGGTGGATATTACAGAACCTTTACGGGTGGCTGAATCGGTGAAAAAAATGGGGTTGAAGCACGTGGTAATTACATCAGTTGACCGTGATGATTTAACCGATGGTGGCTCAAAAATATGGGCGGCTACCGTGCGGGCCATACGCAGGCACTGCCCCGGTGTAACTATGGAAACGCTGATACCTGATTTTAAAGGTGAGAGCGAACTGGTTAGCCGCATTATCGAAGTAAAGCCCGAGGTGGTTTCGCATAACCTTGAAACGGTAAAGCGCTTAACCCGGCAGGTGCGTGTGCAGGCCCGGTACGAACGAAGCCTTGAAGTTTTAAAAATGCTGAAGGAAGGGGGTATTGAAAGGACGAAATCGGGCATTATGCTTGGCCTGGGCGAAAGTGAAGAGGAACTTTTTGAAGCGATGGACGACCTGCGGGCCGCTAAAGTTGATATTTTAACCCTGGGCCAATATTTACAGCCCACCCGTAAGCACCTGGAAGTGGCCAGGTACGTAAGCCCTGACGAGTTTAACCACTACCGCGAAGTGGCCCTTTCAAAGGGTTTCCGCTATGTTGAAAGCGGGCCAATGGTGCGCTCCAGCTATCATGCCGAAAAGCATGTTATTTAAGTTTATTTTAAGTGGCTGTTTATAGCATTTAGGTAACCGGTATCAACCGGCGCACCCAACTGTTGGGCTTTCATTACATCTTTTAATGCAGACTGGTAATCACCGGTGTTGAAATAAGCCCCACTGCGGTTCATATAGAAGCCAGGCACGCCGGAATTTACCTGTATGGCCAGCCCGTACATAACAATAGCTGAATCGTTTTTGCCCAATTCCTTGTATATGTTACCAATATTCATGTAGTGAGCGGGCGATTTGCTGGGATCCAGGTTCAGGGCGCTGGTAAAATCGGCAAGGGCTGCGTTCCAGTTTTTTTCTCCGGCGTAGCAAATGCCCCGCTTTTCATACGCCTCCATAAAATCATGCTTAATGTTCAGTGCCCTGCTGTAATCGGCAATAGCCGAATCAACCAGGCCGTTTTGCTGATAATAAATGCCGCGGTTAAAATAGCCCAAAGGGTTGCCGGGCTGCTGGTAAATAGCATTGTTGTAAGGAGCGGTCATACTGTCAATCCGCTCAAAATTTTCCAGCAATATTAGTTTGTGCTGTGCCGTTGAATCTTCAGGGTATTTGGCAATAACATCCTTCAAAAAAGTTTTGCTGTTGCGCCAAACACCGGTTCGTTGGTAAGTGGTAAAGCCAAGAAAGAGAAGATAAAATATTACCAGGGGCATTACCCATTTGTATTTGGTTTTTAATTCCAATACCAATGCTGCTATTATCAAAAACAACCCGGTATAGCTCAGGTAGGTGTACCTGTCGGCCATTATTGCCAGGCCAACGGGTAGCAGCTGTAACAGCAAAGCAATATTGAGGAAGAAAAACAGCCAGCCAAACAGCATACTTTTTATTATAGGTTGATTGGATTTATTGCCTTTTTTGATTTGTAAAAAAAGCAGGATTGTCGGAATGATAAGCAAGACAACTCCCGCTGCCGCATTTAAATAAAGCCATGGCGGGTAATGCCCGTTAACTGCATTGGGGTACGGATAAAAACCCGATAGATGCACCGGAATGAATACTTTGAAAATATATTGTGCAAACCCATAGCAGGCAAACAAAATACGGTCGGGTAGCGGGAAGTACGAAATAGCGTTCCCTTTTTTTTGCGCTATAATGGCAATAACACCAAAAACCAGCGAAAGGGCAAGGAATGGTATTTTTTCTAACAGCGCTTTGCCCTTTAATTGCCTGTCCAGGTAAAAATCAATCAGCAACAATGCTATAGGCAATGTTACCGCCTGGCCTTTTGAAAGGAGTGAGAACAAAAAGAACAAACCAGTTAGCCATAA
>DASZPC010000493.1:0-2510 GCA_035550455.1 Chitinophagales bacterium
GTGGGCAAAAATACTATTGATAAATACACTGGCGGTTATTGTGCTGCTGGTTGTTTTAGGAGTAGCCTCGCGCGTAATACTGCATAAGGTTTATAACCGCAGTTTCGATTCCTCATTAATTGAAGACAACCGCTATTATACCTCGGCAGGCATTAAACCCAATGCAAGCGGTATGGTATGGGGCAAGCTTTTTAACAGCGATGAATTTGGAGGAAGAAAAGGTTGTAAGGCTTTTGACAAAAAGAAGAAAACACGGCTGTTTATAGGCGATTCAGTAACTGAGGGCGTGGGGGTTGACGATTCATCAACATTTACAAGTTTTTATGCAAAACATATTGATTCGCTGAACATTTTGAATATATCGCTTATTGGATGGAGTACTTATGATTATGTAAATGCGATAAAAAGTTTTGTAGCCGATACCACCAATCCGGCTAACCTTGAGCACATAACCCTTGTTTACTGCCTGAACGATGTTTATGGCCCTGTAAAAACCGGCGATTTGCCTAAAATGGGAAGACAGGGATTTATAGGCTGGATAGCAGGCTTTTTACAACAAAACTATGCCACATATAAATTAGTAAAACTGTTTGCGTTTAAACATGCCAACAGTTATTACCGTTACGATAAAGCCTTTTATAAAGAAGGCAACCCGTATTTTGAAACCGCTATGCGCTTGCTTAAAACGGCTGATTCGCTTTGCAATGCCGCTCACATTGGCTTTGATGTGCTGATACTGCCCTACCGTTCGCAATTAGCCGGGCCTGACGATAAAGATCAAACACCGCAAATAATGATGGCTAAATACTGTACGCAGAACCACATCAGGTTTGCATATCCTTCCATCGTATTCAATAATTTACCGCGGCCTGAGGGGCTTTACCTTTTTAGTGATGAAATCCATTTTTCAGAAAGAGGGCATAAAGCCATTGGGTATTATTTGCTCTCGCAATAGCCATTATATTTGTTCGATAAACTGTTTTTATGCAAAATGAGATAAGAAACAACTGGACTATTGAAGAAATAAGTGAAATATACAACCAGCCTGTACTGGAACTGATATACCGTGCCGCCACGGTGCATAAAAAATACCAGGCCACCGGCGAGGTACAGGTTTGCACTTTGTTATCGGTAAAAACCGGGGGATGTTCGGAAGATTGCGCTTACTGCCCGCAGGCAGCCCGCTATAGCACCGGTGTGGATGCCCATAAACTAATGGGTTATGAAGAAGTGATAGGCAAAGCGCTGGATGCCAAAAACGGCGGCTCGACCCGCTTTTGCATGGGGGCCGCCTGGCGCAATGTGCGCGATAACTCGGATTTTGATAAAGTAATTGATATGGTAAAGGGCGTAAATGCGCTGGGGCTTGAGGTATGCTGCACGCTGGGGATGCTTACGGAAGAGCAGGCCAAAAGGCTGAAAGAAGCAGGGCTTTATGCCTATAACCACAACCTTGATACATCGGACGAATACTATGGCGATATTATTACCACCCGCACTTATGATGACCGCTTGCAAACGCTTGACAATGTTGAGAAAGCCGGTATAAGTGTTTGCTGTGGCGGTATCATTGGCATGGGCGAAAGCGATGAGGACAGGATAAAGCTATTGCATACTTTGGCCACAAGGGAGCAACACCCGGAATCGGTGCCGGTGAATGCGCTTGTATCAGTAAAAGGCACACCACTTGAAGGGCGGCAAAGGGTAAAAACCTGGGAGATGGTGCGTATGATTGCCACTGCCCGTATTACCATGCCACGCGCTATGGTAAGGCTTTCGGCGGGGCGTAATGAGATGAGTTATGAGCAACAGGCACTTTGCTTTTTGGCAGGGGCCAACTCGATATTTACCGGCGAAAAACTGCTGACCACCCCTAACCCTGATTTTGACGCCGATAAAGAAATGTTTGAACTGCTTGGCCTAACACCGCGCGAATCGTTTAAAAAAGAAAAGGCGGAAGCTGTAACCAATTAAGCACCACCAATGTTGTTACGCTTATTACCTGCATGAGCAATTCCATTGAAAGCTATATTATATCGAAGCTGGCAGAAAGGAAGACGGCGAATAATTTCCGCGCCCTGAAACCGGTTGCGCATTTAGTTGATTTCTACTCAAATGACTACCTTGGGTTTGCCAGTGATGGGGTATTAAAAGAGAAAATACGCGCTGAAATAACAGCGTACCCATACTATGGCCATGGTAGCACCGGTTCGCGTTTACTTTCGGGGAATAATGAATATGCTGAGAAGCTGGAAACATTGCTGGCACAGTTTCACCATGCAGAAGCGGCGTTGTTATTTAACTCGGGCTTTGATGCCAACTACGGCCTGCTATCGGCCCTGCCGTACAAGGGCGATACTATTATTTACGATGAGTTAGTACATGCCTCGGTGCATGACGGGATGCGGAACAGCAAAGCCGACGCCTTGCCCTTTAGCCATAACAATATAACAGCACTTGAAGAAAAACTTGCCGGTGCGAAGGGCTTGAAGTATGTGGTGGTTGAATCG
>DASZPC010000494.1:0-1677 GCA_035550455.1 Chitinophagales bacterium
GAAATGACGGATAATGCCGTAGCCATCCGCCGCCAGGGCCAGGGCGACCAGGGCAGCAAGCCGCTGGCCGATTTTGTGGCGCAGGTGAAAGAAGAAGTGGAGAATTACCAATAGCTGATTGCACACCAGTAACTGTTAAAAGTGGATTACCGGTGCGGCAAACGGTTGAAAAGCCGGTAAAGCTGTGCATACTAACCGTATATTAACGTTAACACTTTAACACCTTAACATTTGAAGGGCTGCATGTGAATTGTTTGTTGGTTAACTTAGCCCGCTGTAACCGGACACTTACAATCATCAAAAACCATACATGAAACATTTATTGATTGCAGCATTGCTGCTAACGGGCTTTACAGGTTTTGCGCAAACCGATGCCAAAACCCATAATGTAATTATTGTAACCTTCGATGGCTACCGGTGGCAGGAAGTGTTCGGCGGTGCTCAGAAAAGGATTATCAACAGCAAAAAATATACGAAGGATATGCCTGAAGTAAAGGCAAAATACTGGGATAATGACCCCATTAAACGCCGCGAAAAACTGATGCCTTTTTTCTGGAACGTTATTGCAAAACAGGGGCAGTTGTATGGTAATAAAAAAATTGGCAACCAGGTTACGCTTACCAATGGATATAAGTTTTCCTTCCCCGGTTATAACGAAATTTTTACCGGTTGGGGCGACCACCGCATTAACAGCAATGATTACGGCGACGACCCGAACCTGAATATTTTCGACTTTTTACTAACCCAAAAAGGGTTTGAAGGCAAAATGGCCGCCTTTGCTACCTGGGATGCTTTTCCGAAAATTATTAACTCGCACCGCAACCATGTGCCGGTGTATGTTGATTTTAAGCCCGGCAAAGACGGCCTGCCCATATTGAAAGACGGCCTGAAATTAAATAGCTGGAGCCCAATACCCGCCAGCGAAAAAGGGATTAAAACCGATACCCTTACCTACAAAGTAGCAAGGGAATATTTAGCCGAAAACCATCCCCATTTTGCCTTTATAGGCTTTGATGAAACCGATGGCAATGCCCACGATGGCGACTATGAAGCCTACCTGAATGCCGCTAATAACGAGGATAAATACATGGAAGATTTGTGGAATTTTATACAAAGCGACCCGCAGTATAAAGACAATACCACCCTTATTATTACCTGCGACCACGGGCGTGGCGATATACCATTGTTGGAATGGAGGCACCACGGGCATGTATTCCATGCCGAAAATATATGGATAGCTATGATTGGCGCGGGCGTACAGCCCAAAGGCGAAATAAAGGAGAAAGAACTACTACACCAAAACCAGATTGCCGCCACCATTGCCAAACTGTTTGGCTACACCTATAAGGTTGACCACTTTGCGGGCCAGCCTATAAGCGGTGTTTCGGGTAATTGATTTTTGAAATTACATAACCGGTAAATTCAACTTTATGAAAGCGTTCCGCGCCATTTTGCTTGCTTGTTTTATAGCAGGCAGTGTATCCGTTTTTGCCCAAAGTGTAAAACAGATAGAAGGCCACCGTTTTTGGCTGCCAAACGGCTGGGGCATTACACCGGTGGGCAATGCCTTGCAGTTGGGCGATTTGCCGCTGAACATGTTGGTTTCGCCGGATAAGAAACTGCTTGCTGTTACTAACAACGGGCAAAGCACACAGTCTATACAACTATTTGATATAG
>DASZPC010000495.1:0-3449 GCA_035550455.1 Chitinophagales bacterium
ACAATGAGGATAACGGTAAATGCAGGCACAAAATATATTGGTGAAAGGCATGTTTAGGATATAACAGAGCCAATGAAATAAGATGCTGTTTGTGGTGCAAAACCGGGATATATGACTAAAATTGGCTGTAATTATTTATGAAAGGTTCTACTTTAGCAACATTACTGAGGGCCAAATAAGAAGGCCAATATGAAACCGAAATACTATGATTTATTCTTCTGAACAATTAGCTGAGTTTAAACACCAGAAATTTGCCTATTTACAGGTTGCCGAAAACAACCATTTACTAACCCTTACCCTTAACCGGCCTGAAAAGAAGAATGCCATGAACCCGGTGCTTTTCAGAGAACTGGCCTATGCCCTGAATTATGCGGCACATAATAACAATGTATGGGGCGTGGTAATTGCTGCCAACGGTGATGTGTTTTGTGCGGGCGCAGATTTAAAAGCGTTTGCCGGCGAACAACAAGCTGATGTTTCGACAGTGCCGGAACCGGAAAAAGAGGTGGTACTGGGCGATGTGCTTGATGAACTACATAAACCCTGTATAGCCAAAGTGCATGGGCCGGTATATGCAGGCGGCTTTCTGCTTATTTGCGGTTGCACGCATGTAGTGGCTGTTTCATCGGCTACATTTAGTTTGCCGGAGGTAAAACGCGGGCTTTACCCTTTCCAGGTTATGCAGAGTATGTTAAAGATAATGCCTGCCCGCCAGGTGCTTGATTTTTGTATGCGCGCACGGACAGTTAATGCCGTTGAGGCGGCGCAGCTTGGTTTGGTAAGCCAGGTAGTGGAAAAGGAAAACCTTGATGCAGCCGTGCAGGCATTGGTAGATGAGATTTTCAGTTATTCGCCATCGGCGATAAGATTGGGGCTAGAGGCATACGATAATTTGAAAAATGTAGCACCAGCGGAGGCGCATACATACCTGAAACAAATGCTTTCGCTGGCTATACAAACGGAGGATGCAGCCGAAGGCCTTCAGGCATTTGCAGAGAAGCGTAAACCGGTGTGGAAGGGAAAGTGATGCGTGACGGTGTTAATGTGTTAAAGAATTTATTTATCTCAATACTCAAATCTTAATACAAATATCTAATAGATGGCAAAGAAAATTGTAATTACGGCGGCCTTAACCGGTGTTTTGGCCAACAGGCAGCAATGTCCTTATATACCCTACACACCCAAAGAAATTGCGGAGGAAGGAAAGCGCGCTGTAGATGCAGGGGCGAGTATTTTGCACATACACGCCCGCCAGCCCGATGGGCTGCCGGCCTATGATATTGAAACATACCGGCAAATAGGCGAGGAAGTGCGCAAACTGTGCGGCAATGTTATTATTAATTATAGCACCGGTGCTGTAGGCATAAGCAAAGAAGAACGCATACAGCATGTAACTGCCCTGAAGCCCGATATGGCTGCGCTGAATATGGGCAGTATGAACTATGCTATTTACTCGCCGAAGACAAAAGAGTTTTACCACGATTTTGTTTTCCAGAACCCATTTAAGGACATAAAATTCTTTTTAGAGAAAATGAAAGAGGCAGGAACTGTGCCCGAAATGGAAGTGTTTGATAACGGCCATATTAATAACGCCATGCCTTTAATTGACATGGGTATTTTGCAAAAGCCTTACGTTTTTAGTTTTGTGATGGGAGTATTGGGCGGTATACAAATATCTACACGAAACCTGTTGCACCAGGCGGCCTCGGTGCCAGAAGGGTCGCATTGGCAGGTTATTGGCATAGGCCGTAAGCAGTGGCAGGCAGTGGCTGCGGCCATTACTATTGACGGGAACATCCGCGTGGGCCTGGAAGATAATTTTTACCTGCCGGAAGGCGAAATGGCGAAATCGAATGGGGAATTGGTTGAGGCAGGCGCCAAACTGGTAAGGATGATGGGCCGCGAAGTGGCAACTATTGATGAAACACGCGCCATGCTGAACATGAAGCAGGCCGCAGGCGTTTAATTTTATTAAATTTATAACCGAATAAACGAAAATTAAAACATTACAAAAATGAGCACCAATCCATTTACAGAAGAACATGAACTGTTGCGCGATTCGTTCAGGCAGTTTGTTGATACCGAGATAAGGCCAAATGTAAAATACTGGGAAGATAATAAGATTTGCGAGAAGGAAGTTTTTCGCAAAATGGGGGAAAAAGGTTTTTTCGGGGTAAGTTTTCCGGCGGAGTATGGCGGTAGCGGGATGGACATGTGGTCGGCGGTGGTAATAGCTGAAGAGCTTTCGCAGGCGAATGTTGGCGGTTTGGCGATGTCGCTTTATGCCCACACTTACCTGCCTTTGCCGGTAATAAATGCATTGGGCACTGAAGAGCAAAAGCTGCGTTACCTGGCCCCTGCCCTTAAAGGCGAAAAAATAGCGGCGCTTGGTATTACCGAACCGGGTGCGGGATCGGATGTTGGGGGTATAAAAACCACTGCAGAAGATAAGGGCGATTACTACCTGGTAAATGGCTCGAAGATGTTTATTACCAATGGCACTATGGCGGATTTTATAGTGCTGGCGGTGCGCACCGGCGAAGGGCATGATTTAAGCCTTTTGCTGTTTGATACCAACACACCGGGATTTTCGGCGGTACCGGTGCATGATAAACTGGGTATGCATACTTCGGATACGGGCCAGTTGTTTTTTGAAAACTGTAAGGTGCCCAAAAATGCCTTGCTTGGCGAAGCGCATTTTGGTTTCTATTATATTATGAGCAATTTTCAGGAGGAGCGTTTAATTGCTTCGATAACCGGAACTGCAGCAGCAGAGGCTGCTATGGAAAAGGCTAAGAAATATATGAAGGAGCGCGAGGCTTTTGGAAGGCCGATAGGTAAATTCCAGGTGTTGCGCCACAAGCTGGCTAAAATGGCGATAAGCGTTGAGGCGTGCCGTTCAATAGCATACCGCGCAGTGGCTGAATACATTGAACACGGGCCGGGTGCTTACAAAATAATTTCGATTGCGAAGGCTTTTGTATGTGAAGAGGCTGTAAACGTGGTAAATGAAAGCCTGCAAATACACGGCGGCTGGGGTTATATGGAAGATTACGGTATTGCGCGTTCGTACCGCGATATACGCCTGCTAACTGTTGGCGCAGGAACCACAGAAATTATGCACGAGATAATTAGCAAGATTGTGGTTGACGAAGTGAAACACGAAAGGCAAATAAAGCAGCGGGCTTATTAAACCACTAAGCCTAAGTAAGCGGAAGCTTGAGCCAAGTTAAAAAGTGTAAGCCAACAATGGTTATTGGCACTGAAGATTGAATTAAAAAGAAAACCCCGGATAATTCCGGGGTTTTCTTTTTAAGCTTAGAAGTTATAACCTACCTGGAAGGTGAAGTTGCGGGGGGCATCTACCACGCCGGGCTGGAGCATGTATTCGGTGTTCAGCACATTTTTGCAAATGAACATGAAAGATGCTTTGTCTTTGTAGTTATAGC
>DASZPC010000496.1:0-3129 GCA_035550455.1 Chitinophagales bacterium
GGCAATATATCAATGCGGCCGGTGGCAGTTTTAAAAAATAGGTTCAGTTCGGCGCCGGGCAAAAACGTGCCCAACACCACATTAGCGGCGCCCATAGGTATGGCGCTTGCATTCATGCAGTTGCAATCCATAAAAAATTGAATGGTTTTTGGTTAATAATAGCAGCCGGAAAAGGAAGGATGTGTGTTTAACTTTCCGGTTGCTTTAATGAAGAAAAGAACGCTTGTCAGTATTGACGGTGCAAATATAAAACCCAAAACCCCATAAGGTGGTAATTTTGCGCCATAAATAACTTCACATACTTTGTGTAATTACACATTTGCTATGTGAAAATAAAACGCGGCTATAAGCAATGAGCAATAAGCTGTTTACGGTTTACAGTTTACAGTTTACTGTTTTTTAGTTTACAGTTTCGAGTTCCGGATTTCAGGTTCCGAATTAACGGATTAACCGATTTCCCTAATCCCCTGTCTAACGTCTAGTATCTAACATCTTATGTCTAACATCTTATGTCTATTTCTTCCTCGCTACCTGCACTACGTTAAAAATTTGTGCTACATCTTTAAGGCTAATGGTAAGGTCGGGGTAAAGGCTGTTTAGCGAGTGCAAAAGCAGGGTGCCGTTCTCTACATTATGCTCCAGTATGCGCTTTACCAAAACACCCTCGGTTTTATGCACCACTACAAAATCCCACTTGGTAATATGCAGCTTATTATGCCACAGCGCGGGGCTTATTTCGCGGCACAAAATTTTATCGCCCTCCAGGTAACTATCGCTGCTGCCATCGTTCATACTATCGCCGCGCACCTCAAAAGTACGGTAAGTGCCCTTGTATTCGCGCTCCACCAGCCAGGGTACCTTAGGCAGGCTTTCAAGATAATCATCATCGCTATAACCACTTAAATAACCGGCATAAGCATATTGGTTAACCAGCGGCACATACATTAACACCTGCGCCCCGGCATCAATAAAAACAGCACTGCCTTTTTTGCCCGGCACAAAACCAGGTTCGGCCACTACCTGCGCCTCAATACCGGCGGTGTAATAACCGGGGGCGTTCGTGTTCCACTGATAAAAAAACTCCAAATCAAGTTTTGCTAATTTTGCAAACTTCTTTATTAAAACATCCGGGGCATTGCGCCTTCCGTTCATAATTTGCGAGAATGACGACTCGCTGAAACCCGTCTTTTCGCAAAACTGCCTCGAATTTTGCAAAACCCCGCCATCAACCGCTTTTTTAAAGGCTACGATAAAGCGCTTTGTTTCAATATTTTGTGCAAATAATGCCATAAAAGATAAATTTTCTTGCTAAAATATTTGCATTTTATGCAAAACAGTATTTACATTTGTCCCGTCAATAACAGCAAAGGTAGGCAATAAATTTACATTTTCAATGGTAAAGCGTAGAATTTGTGCATCGGTGCTGTTTTTTACAAGTTGCCATAAGTTGGCAAAGTTTTGCAAAGTTCTTTAACCGGCAGGCTATGGACGAGGATTTTATATGTGAGGCCTGTGGCCGCCGGTGGCATATTAACCGCTTAAAGCGGCGCGATACCATGCCCGGTAATTATTGCACCGCCTGTGCGGCGTACGAGGAATGTGCAGCCTGTGGCGAAAGGTATAAAGCAGCCGCCATGAAATGGCAAAGCGGGCTACAGGTATATATATGTGCCGGTTGCCTGCCGCACCTGCACGAAGTGGCTGCTTACTTAAACGGTACACAAAAAAAAGGAATTGAAACAGTGCATAAAGAGTATAGTATGATGGAATAAACGTTTACCCCAGGTCGCCAGACCGATGTCGCGACAGCCCCCGGAATAGTCCCTCCGGGGGCGCAGGGGGGTAAACCCAAAAAAGAAAGCTATGGCCGCTACCGACCCGTTTATAGATAAGCTGCACCAGCGCCTGCAAAACCTTACGGGGTGTTACATACACAAAGGCTGGCTGGCCCTATTTTTTTACGGCGGCGCCATTATAGCTGCAGGCCTTTTGCTAAGCCTGTGCTATAAGCCCTTATAAAATGTATTTACCAAAAAATGATAAACTATGGTGCGAAACTACTGGATAATGCCCGGCGAGCGTGATACAATTGAAATAAACGCGCAAATAACCGGTAAAATTGAACTGGCTGTAATTATTAACGCCGTTACAAAAAACCTGGGCATAACCCAGCGCGAACTTTTTGGCGTAAGGCGCACCAGGCGTATTACCAGCGCCCGGCGGCTATGCATATATATATTAAGGCATTTCAGGAAAGAAAGGCTGCTTGCCATTGCCGCCATGTTTGATATTGACCACACCAACGTAATATACAGTTGCCGCGAGTTTATGAACGAAATGCAGCAGTTTCCGGAGGTAAGGGAAAAACTACGGCAAATACTGGACGGCATATCGCCGGTGTATGCGCGCAACGAAAGCCAGGTGTTTTCAAAAGTATGCCTGCACGAAACCACCCTGGTTGAAAACCGCCGCAAGCATGTGCGTGGCCGCAAACCCAAACCGGGCCGCAAAAGAAAACGCCCCCTTAATAAAATTTATAAGTATGGAACAGCTGCCTGAACAAACTATTGAAAAACGCATGTTGGATAAAGCCACTGCCGACTATGCCGAAATACTGCGTAAAATATTTGCCGATGCCGGTATTACACTGGCTATTGATGTTTATGGCGCCCCTGCGGCTGTAATTGAAAAATTACATGCTGCAGGCTGCGCCGCGGAAACCACCACCGGTAATATTAAACTAAGCACCGGTAGTTGCACCCTGCATTTGTTTAACAAAGCCGCCGCCCTGCCGTTTTAAAACCCAAAACATTTTTACCCATTTTTTATGAAAGAAAAATCGCCTGCATTTCAGTGGTACCCTAAAGATGCCCTTGCCAGCCAGCGCATGGCCATGATGACCCTTGCCGAAGAAGGGGCCTACCGCCGCGCTTTGGACTATTGCTGGATAAACGGCGCCCTGCCTGCCGATATTAAAGCCCTGGTGGCTATTATAGGAAAAGGGTGCAGCAAAAAAACAGCCGAAACCGTTAAAGCCATGTTTGTGGAGCGCGATGGCCTGCTGTACCACGAACGCCTTGATAGCGAAAGGGATAAACAACGTTTGTGGCGCGAGAAATCGGCCCGGGG
>DASZPC010000497.1:0-3149 GCA_035550455.1 Chitinophagales bacterium
ATCAAATAATAGGTATACCCTGTTTATGCCTTTTAGTGCGCAATTGGCTTTTTCAAAGCCATTGCTACATGACCGTTTAGTGCTTAGTGCAGGGCTGCAATACCGTTTTATACCCGGTTATTACCCTTATGGCTATGTAAAGGTGAATTACTTTTTGAAGAAAGATATGGTAATCAGCGGAAGCGCCGCTGCCGGCGGTTACAGTAAATTCAACCTTGGGTTTGAGTTTGCCAAATCCTGGAAGTATTTCGATTTTACCATTGGCAGTTCAAACTTAATTGGGTTGTTTATGCCGGGGTATTTCCCAGGTACGGCACTGTTCCTGCGTATGGGGACTTCTTTTTAAAAGTGTACCCTTCGTTTTTGTTTTAATTATCCTTGCAGTAATTCAGCCAAGCATATTTTGACTACCGAAACCGATATTTTAATTGTTGGGGCAGGGCCTGCCGGTGCTGCTGCGGCTTTATTCTTATCAAAAAGCGGCATAAGCTCAACTGTAGTTGACAAGGCTGTTTTTCCGCGCGATAAAATTTGCGGCGATGCGTTGAGTGGCAAGGTGGTGGAGGTGCTGAAAAAGCTGGATGAAAACCTTGTTGACGAATTAAGCGCTGATAAACATTTTATTGGTAGCTGGGGCGTAACCTTTGTAGCGCCGAACGGAAAAGCATTAAGGGTTCCTTTTAGCAGCAAGGGGAAAATGGAAAAGCCACCCGGTTTTTTAAGCAAGCGCCTTGATTTTGACAACTGGCTGGCTGAAAAACTAAAAACGGATAATCATATTCAGCTTTTTGAAAAAACAGAGATAAGGAAGTACAGCAGGGAAGGGGCGCAGATAGTTGCGGAAACCACTACCGGTGTTGTATATAAAGCAAAGCTGGTTATAGCCTGCGATGGGGCTTATTCCAGTTTTAGCAAACACATAGCAGGGCTGGCAACCGAACCTGCCCATAATTGCTTTGGCCTGCGTGCCTATTATAAAAATGTGGAAGGGCTGAATGCTGATAATTTTATTGAGCTACACTTTTTGAAGGAGATACTGCCGGGGTATTTCTGGGTTTTTCCGCTGCCCGGCGGATATGCCAATGTGGGGGTGGGTATGCGCGCTGATAAACTGAAACAAAAGGATGTGAACCTGAAGCGCAGCTTTGAGGAGATATTGGAAGCAAACCCGGTTATTAAGGCGCGGTTTGCCAACGCCAGCAGGGTAGATGACGTGAAACTCTTTGGCCTTCCGCTTGGGTCAAAACGAAGGAAGCTATCGGGCGATAATTACCTGCTATGCGGCGATGCCGGGCAGTTGATTGATCCTTTTACAGGCGAGGGGATAGGCAACGCTATGTATAGCGGCATGCTGGCAGCGGCAACCGCCCAAAAGGCATTGCAACAGAACCGGTTTGATGCTGGTTTTTTGGTGCGGTATGATAATGATTTATACCACCGGCTTTGGCCTGAACTGCTACTTTCTTACCGTATGCAGCAGTTAGTAAACTTTCCTTCCATCTTTAATTTTGTGGTAAACAAGGCTAACAGTAATGCCACCCTGCGCGAAACTATATCGGGCATGTTTGAAGACCTTGACCTGCGCACAAGGCTTAAAAGCCCCTCTTTTTACCTTAAACTGCTGTTTTCGTAGCCGTTAGTTGCTGTGGATAATGCGGTATAAAAAAACGGGGGGGTGCTGTTTAATTTTTCGCCAAAGAAATTATATTTGCGTCCGCTTTTGAAAAAGCAATGGATTGATCTTGTAGCTCAGCTGGTAGAGCAATACACTTTTAATGTATGGGTCTCGGGTTCGAATCCCGACAAGATCACTGATAGGTCCCTTTAAAGCCCGCGTTCCCCACGCGGGCTTTTTTTATGCCATGCATCGGCAGCGAAAAATTGTTTACTATCTTTACTATACTTAAAAAGGGATAGATATGAACCTTGAACTGAAAAAAAAAGAGATTAAAGAAGAAATAGAGCGCACTAGCGATGAAAAAATATTGTGGGCAATAGCCCGCCTACTGCATATTGACGATGAAAGTGAGGTGCCGGAATGGCATAAAAATGTTGTAAATGAAAGAGTAGAGAAATATGAAAAGGGTAACGGTAAGTTCCAGGATTGGGATGAGGCAGAAAAGAAGTTATGAAATATAAGATATGGGTTACAGAGGAGGCAAAGGAAGAAATAATTGCAGCGAAATTATGGTATGAAAAGCAACAGCCGGGACTAGGTTTAGATTTTATTAGTGCCATAAAATATCACATTAATAGCCTTAAAACTGATGTAGCAGAACATAAACCAGTTTATGACAATATACGCCGGATTCTTGTTAAGCGATTTCCTTATGTAATATATTATTCCAGGGATGCCAAGGAGCGAACAGTTAAAGTATATGCAGTGCTGCATGATAAGCAAGATCGAAGAAGTTTAAGGGAGCGGTTGTAATTAAACAGGTTTAATTACATCACACCCCGCCTTCGTCCCAGCGGTTCACAAAATCAACAATGGCATTTTTTACATTTTCGAGCGCCTGTGGCTCAATGTTTTCTACAATATCGTGACGGGTGTGGTAGGTAAAGTCGTAATTGCTGGAACTGATACCAATAATAGTAACAGAGGGCAAACCTGCACGGGCAAACGAAACGCCATCGGTACCGCCAATGGGCAGCATGGCTGTTTTGCAGGGCAGGTTCAGTTTTTTGAATGAGTTGAGCAGGCCGTTCACCAGTAAAGGCGTATGCAAGGTGCCGTTCATCAGTTCGCGTTTAACAACGGCTACTTCGTTTACCAAACGCACGCTATCAATATTAATCAGTTGAGCGTTTTCTTTTCGCAACTCTTCCTTATAAGTTTGGGCGTAAGCGCGCGAGCCGCAAAGGCCTTTTTCTTCGCTGCCAAAACTTACAAATTTAAGCCGGGTGTTTTTGAGGCTTGATTTGCCTTTATTAGCCGGGTCGGCAAAGTTTTTAACTGATTCAAAAGCGATGGCTATGCCAGATAAGTTATCCTGCGCACCAGGTACGGCTTCCTCGGCGTGCATACTCCAGTACACAATGGTAACCGGTGTTAGTATGGCAAAGACCAGCCAGATATAGAAATCGTACGCCCCATGCGCCCACAGGTGCCAGGTAAGGAAAATGGGTTGCAATACCATTAGCACACC
>DASZPC010000498.1:0-6224 GCA_035550455.1 Chitinophagales bacterium
GATCGTATGCATTAGCCCGTCCGCCATTGCCGCCTGTGTTACCGCCGGCACCACCCGCGCCGCCCGCAGATGGGTTTGGTTCAGCCGCACCGTTCTGTCCGTTACCACCTGCCAAACCTGCCACCCCGGCTGCACCAGCGGTTCCGTTAGCACCAGCTGTTGCATTGCCGGTTGTTACATTACAACGCACTATGTTGTAGTTACTACAGGTGTTCAAATAAATTCCATACACCGAAATAGCAGTGCCTGTGGCGTTGTCAACCTGTATGGTTAAATCCTGTAACCGGAAGTTCGAAATGTTTAACCCGGCCAAACCCACCAGCGCATTGGCCGGGGCTGCTAATACGTTGGTATTATCACGGTGTATAATGGTAGGGGTGGCGTTGCTTTTTACCCAGGTGCTTGGGTCAAAACCGCCTTCAAGCGTTACATTACTAACCAATTGAAGCTCATTGCTTATGTTATAAGTGCCCTCGGCCATCCAAATCAGGTTATTGGTGCTGTTGGCAAGGCTTAGCCCATAGGTAAGGCTGGCCGGGTTGGCCCGCGTTCCCGCTGCCCCGGTGGAAGCCCCGCCGGGGGTAACGTAAATAACATTGCATTGCTGCGATGTGCCAATAACGTATGTCAATAACAAGCATACTAATATAAACGGCCTGGTAAATCTTTTTCCCATAGTATGTCAGAGGTTGAAAGGGGGTAAATGTAGCGAAAGCAATCAGATTTTAAGAGCGTAAAATACCCCTTTGGGTTGTAACAGTTTCCACAATTCTTTCCACCGTTTTTATTCTCTTTTTCTACAGTGTTTTTATTTTTGCAGAAAATCACTACTTTTGCCGTCCCAAATTTGAAATTCTATGAAGAAAGACATTCATCCTTCAAACTACCGTTTAGTTGTTTTCAAGGATATTTCGCTTGATAAAGCATGGATAGGTAAAAGTGCCGCCAATACCCGCGAAACTATTAAGTGGGAAGATGGTAACGAATACCCTTTGATTAAGCTTGAAATTTCGAGCGAATCGCACCCATTTTTTACCGGCAAAATGAAATTTGTTGATACGGCAGGCCGTATTGATAAATTCAAGAAGAAATACACTAAAAAGGCCAAAGAAGAAAAAGCCTCTGAATAATAAGCCGAAACGCCCCGATTAAATGGGGCGTTTTTGTTTTACCCACCTTAACAAGTTTTACGTTTTGATTTTTATGCCCTACAAGGCTATTTTTGATGTATGAAAATCTATTTCCTGCCAGGCCTGGGGGCCGATAGGCGTATGTTTCAACCACAGTTGGCTGCCCTGCCGCACGCAATGGTGCTGGAGCATCTGCCCCCTGTAAAAGGTGAAACCCTGAATGGCTACGCCCGTCGTATAGCAGCAGGAATAGATACTTCTGCCCCTTTTATTGTAATTGGCGCTTCGTTAGGGGGCATGGTGGCTATTGAAATAGCCGGGTTTCTAAAACCTGAAAAAATAATCCTGCTTTCATCAGTTAAAAACAGGAACGAAATTCCCGCATTTATCCGTAGCATGAAAACCCTTCGCCTGCACAGGCTTATTGGGGGCAATACCTTTAAGCAGTTTAATAGCCTGATGGCCCGAAGGCTGGATAAACGCGGCGATGGCGAAATTGCAAAAGTGATACGCGAAATGGCTGCCGATACCCCGGCTGCTTTTATTGAATGGGCTATTGATGCGGTGATTAACTGGGACGTTACCGAAAATAACGGCACTAAAATTATCCACATACATGGTACTAACGATCAACTCTTCCCCGTTTCCAGGATTAATAATCCCATCAGGGTACAGGGCGGTTCGCACGTAATGAACCTTTCAAAAAGCGAAGAGGTAAACCGCATTTTGTTACAACACATTTAAAGTTACCATGAATAAATACCTCCGCATTTTTATTCTTTTCACGGCTGCAATGGCCTTGTTTCTTCTTTTTAAAACGCAGCAGAACCGCAGTAAGTTGGAAGATGAAATGCAATACCATGCTGGTTTGTTGCGCAGCATGGCTTTAACCTCGGGCGCTTTTAACGATGGCGGCCCCATTCCGATTGATTATACCGCTAAAGGAAAAAATATTTCACCACCGCTGCAGTGGGGCAATATCCCGCAAGACGCCCGCTCGCTGGCGGTTATTGTAACCGATTACGACGCCCCCTCGCCTAACTTTAAAATGTTTGTGGCATCACACTGGGTATTATACAATATACCGGTATCTGTAAGTAATTTACCGGCCGCAATAAGTGCCGCTGCTTTAAAACAGGAGGGCATTAGTGTTGGCAAAAATTATGCAGGCGACCATATATACACCGGCCCGAACCCGCCCATTGGCGTGCACGAATATTATTTCAGGATATATGCTCTTGACTTTGCAAATCTTTTTTTGGCGAACGATACACGCGATGAACTGATGCATGCCATGAAAGGGCATATATTAAGCTACGGCGAACTCGTGGGCCGTTTTTAAACCCTTATGTACTAAGCTTGCTTATACATTTATTTTAGATATTTGAAATTGACCTACTCCGAAACACTTACATATCTTTTAGAACAATTGCCCATGTTTCAGCGGGTGGGGGCTGCCGCTTACCGTGCCGACCTGCACAATATTACCTGCTTGTGCCAAATGCTAGATAACCCGCAAAATGGGTTAAAGTTTATTCACGTGGCAGGCACTAACGGCAAAGGCTCGGTAACGCATATGCTGGCATCGGTCCTGCAGGAGCAAGGGTATAAAACCGGTGTGTTTGTTTCCCCTCATTACAAAGATTACCGCGAGCGGATAAAAATAAATGGCAGGCTAATTAGTAAAAGTTTTGTGCAACGCTTTGTTAGCACAAATTACGACAAGTTGAAAAGCGTAAATGCTTCGTTTTTTGAAATTACCACGGCCATGGCCTTTACTTATTTTAAAGAACAGAAGGTTGATTTTGCGGTAATTGAAACCGGCATGGGCGGCAGGCTTGATTCTACTAATATCATTAACCCGCTTTTATCGGTTATTACTAACATCAGTTTTGATCATCAACAGTTTTTGGGCAATACCCTGCCCCTTATAGCTGCCGAAAAGGCCGGGATTATTAAACCCGGGGTGCCGGTGGTTATAGGCGAAACGCAGAAGGAAACACGCCCTGTTTTTATAGCTAAAGCAAAGGCAGAAGGCGCCCCTATATATTTTGCCTACAGGTTTTATAAAAAGCCCCTGCCGGTGCCTGCTTTGGGTGGGGCATATCAGCTAAAAAATACCCGCACTGCTTTAGCTGCCATTGAGGTAATGAAAATGCAGGGCATAAAGGTTAGCGAAAAAGCTATCCGTAATGGATTGAAGAATGTGGTGAAAAACACTGCCTTAATTGGCCGGTGGACGGTACTGGGTAAAAAGCCCCTGGTGGTTTTTGATAGTGCACATAACGAAGGCGGCCTGCGCGAATTGCGGAAAAGTATGTTATCTGTGCCTTACCGCAAATTGCATTTTGTGTATGGCACTGTAAACGACAAGGATATATCAACCGCCCTGAAACTGCTTCCCAAAAATGCGAAATATTATTTCTGTAAGGCAAATATCCCCCGCGGCCTTGATGCCGGTTTATTACAACAACAGGCTGCCGAATATAAATTGCGTGGGCAGGTGTATAAAAGCGTGAAAGCGGCACTTGCGGCTGCAAAAAAAGCTGCTGCTAAAAGCGACCTTGTTTTAGTGGCTGGTAGTGTATTTGTAGTGGCTGAAGTGATTTAACTTACCTGAACAATAACTTGCACTTGCCTGAACGAAATTTATTTTACTCAAGGCGAAGGTAAACCGAGCCCAGGAACCCTTTTTTCATTTCCAATTCAATCAGTTTACCATTTTTATAGCGGTATATATAGGTTATCCCTTCGCTCATGTCGGCCTCATAAGTGCCTTCGCCGGTTTTTCGCACCTGCCTGAACTCGCCCAAGCGCTCCGATAACATCTTATCCGTGCTGCAAGGCTCATTATAAAACAACCTGATGGTGGAGCAATTAATAAGCCCACCGGTTATGCAAAGGTTTTTTCCATTAATAGTTACATTATAATGGTTGCCATCTAGACTAATATTGGTTAGCTGTACCTCATCGTTACGCACATGTTTTGAATAAGAAGAAAAAAGAAACCCGTTTTTAAAGTAAACATCATAGTGCAATTGTATTTTTCTTACGCTGAAAAAAATATGTGCTTCTGATGAGCTGTGTAAAGTATAGTGGGTCACACTATCGTTTACTACTGTCCGGTCAATAACCGATTCGCCAATGCGCCCACCAAACAGGTAAATGCCATAAGTGAGTTTTTGTGCGCTCGAAAGCAGTTGGAGGGCGATAAGTGAAAACGCAAAAAGGATTTTCAATCGGGTGAACTTTTTTATTGAACCAACCGCATAAAAACACTGGCGCCCTTGTTCATTTCAAGCTCATATAACACACCATTGCGGTAGCGGTAAATATTATCAACGCCATTATCCTGTTTGTATTCATAAACGCCGCCCCCAAGTGCCTGGAAGGTTGTATAGCGCCCCTGGCGTTCCGAAAAAACCATCGGCCTGCCTTTGGGTTCAATATAGTAGAGCAAAATGGTGGAGTAATCTATTGGCGTGTTTAGTTGTAGTATCTCCTCGCCGCGTTTAATAACATACTTCAATCCATCCCAAAGTATAGTAACCACCTCGGTAGCATCGTCTTTTACGTTTTTGCAATACGATGAAAATAGTTTGCCATCTTTATACACTACATCAAAATTCATTATCGAGGTTTTTTTTGTAAACAGCAGGGTTACTTCCGAAGCGCTGCTTAACAGGTATTCAACAGTGCCATTGCCTTTATCAATCTTTTCAACAGTAGTGGTGCCAATTTTTTTACCAAAAAGTTCAACATTGTAAACATGTTTTTGCGAGTGGGCATTGGCAAACCAGGAAAGCATAAAAAACGCAAACGCAAACTTCACGGGCAACAAATTTTATTTGCTATGAAAATAGGAATAAAATAATTACCCGGTTATTACCTTCACTTTTTTTGCGGTGGCTATGGCATGTTCTTTAACGGCCTGCACGTCGGCGCCTATGCTGGCGTATGCCAGTGCTACGGCCATGCGCCGGTAGGGCCGGGTGGTTGGTTTACCAAATATACGTATATCGGTATGGCTGTCTTTTAAGGCTTCTTCCACACCGGTATATTCAGGGTTTAAGCCTTCCTTATCGGCCAGTATTACGGCGCTGGCGCCTGTTTTAAGCAACTCTATATCCGGTATGGGCAAAGCAAGTACAGCCCTGGCGTGTAATTCAAATTCCGACAAGTTCTGTGTACCGGCAAGGGTTACCATACCGGTATCGTGCGGGCGTGGCGAAAGCTCGCTGAAGTAAACGCCTTCATCAGCTAAAAAAAATTCCACCCCCCAAATACCGGCGCCGGTAAGCGCACCGGTTACCTTGCCGGCAATATCCTTTGCTTCTTCATGGTCTTTAGGGCTTATTACGCAGGGTTGCCAGCTTTCCTGGTAGTCGCCACGTTCCTGCCGGTGCCCAATGGGTGGGCAAAAAAGTGTAGGGCCATTTTTTTGTGTAACAGTAAGCAAGGTTATTTCAGTGTGGAATTTTACAAATGCTTCTACTATAACTTCGGCAATATCGCCGCGTTTGCCGCTCTGCGAATAATTCCATGCCTTTTCAATATCCTCTTCAGTTTTAATGGTTGATTGTCCCTTGCCCGATGAACTCATTAAAGGTTTTACCACGCAGGGGATGCCTACTTCTTTAACTGCTGCGTGTAATTCCTGTAGTGTGGCTGCATAGCGGTAATTGGCAGTCCTTAATCCAAGTTCTTTAGCTGCCAAATCACGTATCTGCTTCCGGTTCATGGTAAAGTTGGCAGCGCGTGCCGAGGGCACTACCTGTATGCCTTGTTTTTCGTAATCGTAAAACCTTTCGGTACGTATGGCCTCAATTTCGGGCACTATAATATCGGGCTTATGTTTAGCTACAATGGCATCTAGCGCCTGGCCATCCAGCATATTTATCACTTCGCGTTCATCGGCTACCTGTTGGGCAGGCGCATTGTTGTACGAATCAACAGCAATTACGTATTGCCCCAGGCGTTTGGCGGCAATAACAAACTCTTTTCCCAACTCGCCGCTGCCCAGCAGCATTATCCTTCTAACCATGGCTAATGTTTACTTGCTTGAATAATTGTATTACTTTGTGCGCGCAAAAT
>DASZPC010000499.1:0-1690 GCA_035550455.1 Chitinophagales bacterium
CCCACCGTTAAATAAAAAAAAAGAGCGCCGGGGTAGGGCGCTCAGCGATTGTATAACTATTTCAAAACCAAAAAACTTATCACTGTTTTACAATCTTCAGGGTGCTTGGGTGCAATTTATCGTTCGTGTCAGTTACGCTCATAAAATAAATGCCTTTGGCCAGGTAGCCCATATCAAGGGTATTATAACCGCCACGTAAGGTAGTGTTCAGCAGTATTTTACCGGTTATATCGCTAAGCCTTGCATTACATTCAGCTGCGCCGTTAATCGTTACCTCCAGCTGCCCGGCAGTAGGGTTCGGGTAAGCGGTTACATTCAAGTTGTTTTCAACCGCCGTTAAACCTGTTTCAACGTTTTCGGTATAAGTGCAGTTATTATAGGTAGCAATACTGGTGGTGGTATCATACACTCTGTCCTCATCGCCCGCCTGGTAACCCGTATAGGCAAAAAAGAAAAGCATCATCTCATCAGTAGTCGCCTCGCCCAACGACACTTGCGTAGGAGGGTCGTTCGGATTTTCGGGGTTAGAAGACGTGTTGTTATACACGGCTATGCCATGCAGTACCGTCCCCCCGGGCAAATGCAGCAGTTTTTTAAATGAATAACTACCCTGCCAGTGAAAATTCCAGTTGTCAATTTTTATCAAAGGCAAAGTATCGCCACCGGGCAGCACCGCAAAAGCCTCCATAGACTGGCATATAAGGTGGGCATGGGGTGCAATGCTTAGTATACTAACAGCACCCGGCATGGTAAACTGCTCGTGGAAAGTATCAACTGTATTGGCCGGTATTACCAATGGGCCATCGGTCAGCGAAAGAAAATGGTTTAATATAGGCTGCACGGCAACATTGCGTATGCCCGACTGGTAATTAAATTTAACGTTAATGCGGGTGGAATCTAACTGCCCCGACGAGCCAAGCGGATAGTGTATTTGCAACACAATTCTTCCTCCAACCGGTATTTTAATACCCATGCTATCGGGTAAAAAATAAGCCCCGCTGCCCGGCACCCAGGCGCCCATTAACTTAGCCGTGTTGCTGCCTATGCCCCCAAAATTAGTATAACCGGGGCCAGGGTCCGAACTATCCAGTTGCACAGGTATAGCCGAAGTATCCTGGTAAACCAGCACGTGGTGTACAATGCTGCTGTTGCCGGGTATAACCTCTATGCCCGATACATAAACCGATTGCTGAAATGGGTTCGATACCACAAAGCAACGGTAAATATCGCCGGTGGCCGGTGGCACCACATAATCAGGTATCCGCGAGGTAAAATCCGGGTTAGGGATAGCCGTTTCAGTGGTATAAACCGGCGCCGGTGGCGCCTGCGTGGTATCGCCCATTGGTGCACCGCCACTTACCCAGGCATTTAGTATTTGCAGTTCTTGGGCTGTTAAATACCTTTCGTGCTGGTAATGCTGGTAATTTATATCGGGCGGAAAAGGCGGCATTATCTTGTTGTTAATATCGTAAGCTATATTCTGCCTTTGGTTATAAGCATCCTGGTAGTCAATAAGCGAAAACGGGGCTATGCCGTCCGGGTGGTGGCAGGTGGTGCAGTGCGTGTACATAATACAGGCTACTCCATTACCCCAGGTAGGTGTTTGCGCCCCGGCAAAATTAGCAAGCAATATTATACCCAGGCAGATGTAAAGCTTTTTCATTGGATGTTGGTTGATTGGTTTTGTTAG
>DASZPC010000500.1:0-5947 GCA_035550455.1 Chitinophagales bacterium
ACCGGGCTTTGGCTTTTTTATTTTTTACGGTTTTGTAAATGCGGGCAATTGCTTTATGTTAGTTCGGTTAAACTGAAATTACAGAGCAGAAGATGGGAACCCCCAACAAGTTTGTGTTTGTGGTATGTGGCGCACGTGAGCATATTGATACGCTTCATTTTTCGTTGCGGTACCTGAAACACTTTTCAAAGAACGATATTATAATAGTAACCGACCCTACAAGGAATGAAATTGCTATTGAGCATGATAGTGTTGTAGATGTAAGCACCCCGGAACATTTTACCCACCACCAGGCCAGCATATACCTTAAAACCGGGCTGCATAAGTTTTTGCCTAAAGGGTTTAACTATTGTTACCTGGATACAGATGTGGTGGCGCTAACCGAAGAGTGTGATAATATTTTTGCCGAAAAAAGCGGGGTGGTAAATTTTGCACCAGACCACTGCCGTATGCCCCGCTTTAGCCCACACGCCGTAAAATGCGACTGCCTTGTTCAGAACCGAAAAGAAATAGCAGAGATAGAAGCGCTAATGGAACAATACGACCCTGCGCGCAAGTTGAAAGACCCGGTAATGGAGAAGAAGAAAATGAACCTGATTAGGAAGTTTGAAATTATGAAGCAAAATAAACTGAGCTATGCCCTTATATCGCTGAGGTTTATTACCACGCTGCATAAATTTAAACTGGATGATGACACTTATTACGACCGCTGGAAGAAAGTTTGGCACGATAAGGAAGGCCGGGTAATTATTACACCTGCCGAAAGCATGGTAAAGGATATTGAAAAAAACTCGCAGTGGCGGTGGAACAGTTTTAAGCGCAAATGGTACGGACCCGATGGAAAGGACATTTTTAACCTGGAATGCGAACACCTGCCGGAATACATCCATAACCGCTTTGATATTGATGTGAGAGATAAAAACTTTCAGCACTGGAACGGGGGCGTGTTTTTGTTTGACGACAGCAGCCACGATTTTCTGGAAGCATGGTTTAATAAGACAATGAAGATTTTTGAATACAAGGAGTGGATGACACGCGATCAGGGCACCCTTATTGCCACAGTTTGGGAATTTGGGTTACAGGATAATAAAATGCTGCCCAAGAAGTTCAACTTTATAGCGGACTGGAATAACCCGCGCATGATGTTTGATGAACAGGGCAACTTTACAGATGATGCTTTTAAAACCAAGGTAAGGCCAGCATTTATCCATATTTACCACAACTTTGGTAAAAAAGGATGGGATGTATGGGATTATGTAGAAAACATACAATCTGCATTTAGCGGACCGCCGGTAAAAGCCTGACAGGTTTTATATTGTAGCCACACTATCTGCTATCTTAGCAGGGCATTAAAAACCCAAGCAATTAATAAGGCCATCACATACAAATGGGTGTTATTTCAGTTAGCGCTTGTAACAGTTTTACTGTTGGCGGTTGAAATTGCTCTGCGCCTGTGGGGGTATCAGCCCGGCGACATGCGGCCCAACTGGCTTAACTTTAAAACAGTTGACTCACTTTATGTAGTGCATGATTTTTACAGCGATACTGACGGCATATTGATTGCCGACAGCGCCTATTGGGCCCAACAAGGCATCCATGTAAATGAAGGGGGATTCCGCTCGCCGGATTTTGGTAAAGCCGACAGCACTAAAAAAAAGGTGATGTTTATTGGCGATAGTTTTACCTGGGGTTTTAGCGCCAACCCAATACCCAACCATTGCTTTACCGACCTTTTAAGAAATGAAACCAATTACGATGTAATAAACCTGGGCATACCCGCCGCCGACCCACCGCAGTACCTGGCTTTAGCGCAGAAATATATACCCCGGCTTAAACCCGACTTTGTGTTTGTTATGTTTTTTATGGGCAATGACCTGATGCAGGAAGACAGGAAGGTAACGCCGGGGGTGCCGTATTTTTTTCTTACTAATGCGGGAGCCATTTTTGCCGATATTGACGGCAAACATTTTGAAACAGCACAACAGGCATACAACTATATAGTAAGCGATAGATACTACCTGCATCACCCCAAAAACATTATAGAGTGGCTTGTATCCAAAAGCGCTTTACTTTCAAGGTTATATTCAGTCCGGTTCAGGATAAGGGAAAAACTTGATTTTGAGCAGGCCATAAAAGATTCGCACATTACCAAAAAATACCTTGAAGCCATAAAGGCAGTGGCTGCACAAAACCACACGCGCTTAAAGTTTGTGCTGATACCCGAAATAAAAGAAGCTGATATGGCCCCGGATAAATACCGGGAGCGTTATAAGGATATTTTAGAAGCCCCACAGCTTGCCCAAAGCTGGTTAATGGTAAAAAGTTCGGCGGCATGTTTTAACAAATACCCTGACGGGCACCTGAACAACAAGGGGCACCGGGTTTATGCCGATTTTTTAGAGCAATACCTAAAAAGTGCCGATAGCCAATAAGTCGCTATATTTCGCAGGCCCGATGAACCATTTCTGCACCATTTCGACAGTAAGCCACCTTTATAAAGTGTATGCACTTGCACAATCGCTTAAAGAGCAGGGCAAAGATTTTGCACTACACATATTAGTGCTTGACGGCCCGAGGGGCGAGGATAACCCTAATCTACGTTGGTATAGTATTAACGATGTAAAAAATACAGGCGTAGCCCCTATAATAATATCGAAATACAAAAACCAAAAAGACAGGCTGCGCTGGGCGCTAAAACCAGTGCTGATGAATTTTTTACTGGCAAACCCTGCTATAGAAAAAATTATTTACCTGGATAACGACCTGTATTTTTTTTCGGATTATAGTTTTCTTTTTGACCGGCTTAATATTTACAGCATTATACTTACCCCTCATTATTATAAAACAGACCCTGAAAGCGGCCAAAACTGGCTGGAAGCCAACCTTAGGGCCGGGCTGTACAATGCCGGGTTTATTGGGGGGAACCGAAAAGGCGCGGGTACCCTGAAGTGGTGGGCAGAGTGTTGCGCTTACCGGTGCGAAAAAAACAGCCTGAGAGGCCTTTTTGATGACCAAAAATACCTTGATTTGATACCAGTAATAGATGAATCGGCCTTTATGATAAGACATAAAGGTTGTAATCTTGCAGGCTGGAATATTGAAACATGCAGGCGCGAAATGGTTGACGGGGAAGTGAAAATTGACGGTCAATACCCCGTGGTGTTTATTCACTTTAACGACATTACCGTACGGCGTATTTTTAATGGTGAGGACGCATTACTGAAACCGCATTATGAAAAATACGAAAATACATTGAAGCAGTTTAAACCAGGCCTAAAGAGAAGCGAACTGCTTAAACCAGAGCCGGCAAAAGACAAAATGAAATACATGGTATGGAAATTTTTAACCGAACGTAGATTTTAAATGGCCAAGGCAAAAAACGCACCTCAAAAACCAGGCCCCAAAGCTAAACCGAATAAACCCTCGCGGCTTTCGGGCAATGCCATTGCCTATATTATTATAGCCGCGCTTTCGATACTGATTTATGCAGATACCATACCTAACAGCTATAACCTTGATGATGAACTGGTAACCCAAAACCACCGGGTAACATCGAAGGGATGGGAAGTACTGAAACCCGATTTTAGCGTTTTCAGCAACCCGGTTTTTAAAGACAGCCCGGTAATAAGCAAGCTTAAATATTTTATGCCCGAGGTGTTCAGGACACCTTATTACCAGGATAAGGCCGGTTATAAATATGAGTACCGGCCACTGGTGTTTGTCAGCTTTGCTATTGAACATGCAATTTTTTCAAAAACAACATTTGTGCAGGGAAAAGAGGTTGAAACCGATGACCCGCACATAAGTCATATTATAAATACGTTATTGTATGCACTGTTGTGCCTGTTGCTTTTTATTGTACTGCGCAAAATGTTTTCAGCGTATAATATCCTTTTCCCGTTGCTTATTACTTTGATATTTACCGCACACCCAATTCATACCGAGGTGGTGGCCAGTATTAAAAACCGTGATGAAATCCTTTCCTTGCTTTGCGGGTTATCGGCCCTGTACCTTGCGCTAAACTTTTCGCTGCGAAAATGGTATTACCTGTTTGGTGTGTTTATGCTACTGGTACTGGGCATACTTGCCAAACCAACTACCATTACGTTTGCCCTGTTGATACCCCTGACGGTTGAAATGTTCAGTGATATCCCATTCCTCGGTTCAATGGTGCTGACATTGGTGCTGGTAGTACCGGCAGTTTTCTTTGCGCGGCTATATACTGTATCGCAACAAATATGGCTGGGGTTATTTCTTTTTGCGGCGGTAGTTTTCTTTCATTGCCTTAAACGCATTAAAACATATTTACCTGCTTTACAAAATTACTTTACCGGGTTAATACAAAGCATAAAGCTGGCGGCAAGCCCAACAAATGAATTACAGGAAGAAAGCCCAACGCCCGAAATATTAAAACGCCCATTGCTGCTTTTGCCAATTATTGTATTGCTACTGGCAATAAGCGCGGTTTCAGTTTCGGGCATTATGGGTGCCCGGACCGTGCAAACAGTTATACCTTTATTACTATTGGCTGCCACTTATTTTTGGGGGCCTAAATGGGCTAAAGCCCTTGTTATAAGCCCTATAAACCTTATTTGCCTTGCGGCCATTATTAAATTTGACAACAACTTTACAGTAGTTGAACTCGGGTTGATAGTTTTTCTTTCAACCATGTTTATTACCGGCGATAAACTTCAGCGCCGCATTGTAATTGGCAATTACCTTGCTTATGCCATTGTAGCTTTGTTTATTAAACATACCTATTCGTTTTTAACGGTATTTCTGTTTATAGGCTTTGTTGAAAAAAGGGTAATGCCGGTTACCCTTATTGTAATGCTTTTAACGGCAGGGGCTTTTGTTAAAAGGTTATTTGGCGCACTGCATGGCAACAGCCTTGACCTTACCGCCCTTAAATTTCCGATGATATACCTGTTTGCTTTTCTGTTTTGGAGAAAGAATTATAAGATAGCGCAGTTAACAGGGGTGTTATCTGTACTTGTTTTTGTTAGCGTAAGTTTTTCTGTACACTCCTTTCAAAAAGGGCATAGCGCGGAAACTGCCTTTGAAAACCTATCTTACAAATTAAGCACCACTAAGGCAGTTGACCCAACGCCCATCCAATCATCGGTAAGGCCATTACGGTATATGGAATACCCAATTAGCCCTGATGACCCATTTTCGCTAAAACTGGGCACGGCTATGTCGATATTCGGCAACTACTTAAGGTTGGTTTTTATACCTTACCCCATGAGCTATTACTATGGCTATGCTTATATAAAACCAGTGAATGTTACACAATTTGTGCCCTTGCTGGTTTTGATAATACATATTGCATTGCTTGGCCTTGCGCTATGGTTTTTTAACCGTAAGCCCGTTATATCGTACAGCATATTTTTTTATCTGATTTCTATTTCAGCTTATTCAAACCTGGCAATCCCAATACCCGGCTTGATGGGCGACAGGTTTTTGCTGGTACCCTCAATAGGGTTCAGCATCCTGGCAACTGCACTGCTTTATATCATTTTTAAATTTGATTACACCAACCCAAAAACAGAATGGAATAATACGAGTACCAGCTTTAAAATAACACTGGTGGTAATATTGGTTTTATATAGCATAACGGCTATATCGCGAAACTTAGACTGGAAAGACAGGATTACGCTTTTCAGGCACGATATTAGTACGGTGGAAAATTCGGCACAGGCGCAAAACCTGTTGGCTGTACACCTTATTGTAGCCTCGCAGGATTCAACTGACCAGGATGCCCGCCACCGTTTACTGGAAGAATCTTTACCCCATTTTAAAAAGGCGCTGGATGTTTATCCTGATTTCCTTAACGCATCGTACGACCTTGCACGTGCCTATGATGCCTTAGGCATGGCCGATGAAGCTTATGCCCAGTATAAACGCACACTTGAAATAGATTCAACCTTTACGAACCCGTATTTTT
>DASZPC010000501.1:0-7280 GCA_035550455.1 Chitinophagales bacterium
AATGGCGCCTAATCCGCAAAGGCGTACCGGCGTAAAGCCGCTTTGTGCATCGGCACAGTTATAAGGCACTGTGGCGTCCTGGTCACCCTGGGCATTAAACGAAGGTTTATTGCCGGGGCCAACAAATTCAGGTACGTTCAACCCGCCGGCCAGGTTAAGTACGGCGGTAGAATACGAGCAGTAGCCATCATTGCCGCTGTTGCCTTCAAGGCCGCCATTGGCATTAATAATATTGCGCAGGTTGGGCGGGCACTCATTCAGGCTGTCTATATAAATCTGGTGCATATACAATACCGCGCCTGCCGAGTTGCCACCTACAAAAATCAGGTCGGGGTTAATACGGTAAGTATTGGTAGTGGCCGCATCTTTTCTGAAAAACCTTACCGCCGATTTACCGTCGCTGATGGCTTTCATTACCACTGTAATGGCCTGGGCACTGTCAATCATTTGCAGGGCGTTGCCTAAACGGTAATCTATAGAGGCACATACATACCCCCTGCGTGCAAAACTATCGCAAAGCTGGGTGCAAACATTGTCATTGGTGCGGTCGCCGCTTATAAAACTGCCGCCATGTGCCATAATCAAAACCGGGCGCATTGACGAGGTATCGCCATGGGGCTGGTATATATCCATGGCCAGTGTGGTTGAATTGGAGGTAGAGTAAACCACATCCGATGTAAAGTCAACCGAGCTGAATACCATATCTTTATACAAAACGCCTTGCGCTTCAGTGCGCTGTACAAATACCAGGGCCGATAGGGTAAAAGCAAGCAGGTAAATTTTAGTTTTCATTAAAAATGAATTTTTTGTTTTGAAATTGTTCAGCTAATGTAAAGCATTTCTACTTTATCATACTGCCATTTTTGGTTAAATCCCGGGGGGTGGCAAAATGAAGGCCTTTTTCATCTTCGGCCAGCAACAGCATTCCTTTCGATTCTATGCCCCTTATTTTACGTGGGGCCAGGTTCGCTACTACGCAAACCTGCATACCTATTATGTCCTCGGGTTTAAAGTATTCAGCAATGCCCGACACAATAGTCCTTGTTTCGTAACCCATATCAACGCTTAGTTTTAAAAGCTTGTCGGCTTTCTCCACCTTTTCTGCGCTTAGTATAGTGCCTACGCGCAAATCAATTTTTGTAAAGTCATCGTAGGTTATTTCAGGTTTTTGTGGTGTTGCTTCACTGGCCTCTTCCATATTTTCTTTTTTGTCGGGGGTGGTGCTAATAGCCGCCTGCTTAAGTTTATCAATCTGCTTTTGTATTACCTCATCCTCAATTTTTTGGTACAGCAAACCTGCCTGTCCCAGCTTATGCCCGTTTTGCAGCAAGTCCTGCCTTACGGCATCCGCCCAGCTAAGGCTATTCTTATCCAGGTTCAACATGCCAAATATTTTTTTCGATGTAAATGGCAAAAACGGTTCGCACACAATGGCCAGGCTGGCAATTATTTGCAGGCAGTCATACAGCGTTGAGGCCGTAAACTGCGGGTTGGTTTTAAAGGTCTTCCAGGGTTCGCGTTCGGTTAGCAACTTATTGCCATAGCGCGCTATGTTCATCATCTCGTTCAGCGCCTCTCGGAAACGATAATTCTCAATGGAGTCGGCTATTTTATCCCTTTGCGCTGTTATAAATTTTTCCAGTTCGGCGTTGGGTTGGCCATCGGCCACTTTGCCTTCAAAATATTTATCGCTTAAAACTAATACGCGGTTTACAAAATTGCCCAGTATGCTTACCAGTTCGCTGTTTACCCGGGTTTGGTAGTCCTTCCAGGTAAATTCAGAGTCCTTTGTTTCGGGCAAAATCGAGGCCAGCACATACCGCAGCTCATCGGGCTTATCCGGAAACTGCTCAATGTATTCATACATCTCCACGCTCCAGCGGCGGCTGGTGCTCATCTTGTCGCCTTCAAGGTTCACAAACTCGTTGGCAGGCACATTTTCAGGCACTATAAATTCGCCATGCGCGTGTAGCATAATGGGAAAGATGATACAATGGAAAACAATATTATCCTTGCCAATAAAATGCACTAATTGGGTGTCCTTATCTTTCCAGTATAATTCCCAATCGCTGGCTTTTCGGTTTTTCAGTGCTGCAACATGTGTTGCCGGGTAGCTAAAATTTGTCTTGCCCGATTCCAGTTCGGCAAACAATTGTTTGGTGGCTGAAATGTACCCAATGGGCGCATCGAACCACACATAAAGCACTTTCCCTTCGGCGTTCGGCAAGGGCACTTTTATGCCCCAGTCAAGGTCGCGGGTCATGGCGCGGGGCTGTAGCCCGGCATCAATCCACGATTTACACTGCCCGTACACATTCACCTTCCAGTCGTCTTTATGCGCTTCTAAAATCCATTCCTTTAGCCAGGCCTCGTAGTGCTGCAAAGGCAGGAACCAATGCTTTGTTTCTTTTAAAACCGGGGCCGTGCCGCTAAGGGTGGAGTGGGGGTTTATCAATTCGCGCGGGCTTAGCGATTTTCCGCATTTTTCGCACTGGTCGCCATAGGCATTTGGGTTGCCGCAATTGGGGCAGGTGCCTACAATATAGCGGTCGGCTAAAAACGACTTAGCTTCTTCATCGTAGTATTGTTCCGAGGTTTCTTCGGTAAACAATCCCTTTTCATACATCACAGTAAAAAAATCCCGGGCGGTTTGGTGGTGTAGCGGTTCACTGGTGCGGTGGTATACATCAAACGATATGCCCAGGTGGGCAAAGTTATCCTTCAGTAAAGCATGGTAATGGTCAATAATAGCCTGCGGGGTGGTGTTTTCCTTTTTAGCCTGTATGGGTATGGCAGTACCGTGCTCGTCGCTGCCACATACATAAATCACATCCTTTTTATTCAGCCTTAGGTAACGCACATAAATATCGGCAGGCAGGTACGCCCCGGCTAAATGGCCTATGTGTTTGGGGCCATTGGCATAAGGCAGGGCGGCGGTAACAGTATATCGCTTCGGGTTCTTCATAAAGCAACAAATATAATCCGCCTGATAACTTCTTGTGCTGAAAAAAAAATGTATTTGAAGTCCCCTTTAGGGGATGGAGGGGTTATATTCGCCCCATGTTACTTGCCCCGCCATCGCTTAAAAAAGGCGATACCATTTGCATATTAAGCACTGCCCGCAAAATTACGCTGGAGGAAATTGCCCCTGCCATACAGGTTTTTGAAAACTGGGGCCTAAAAGTGGTAGTGGGTAAAACCATTGGTAAAATTGACCACCAGTACGCAGGTACTGATACAGAACGGTTGGAGGATTTTCAGCAGGCTTTAGATAACCCCGAAATAAAAGCTATTATATGTGCCCGTGGCGGATACGGTACCGTGCGGATGATGGACGATTTGGTTTTTGATGAATTTATGAAGCATCCCAAATGGATTGCAGGTTTTAGCGATGTAACCTACCTGCTTACCCATATTTCCAACAACATAGGCACACAGGGTATTCATTCTATCATGCCGGTGCAGTTTCCTAAAAGTACGCCCGAAGCAATAGAAAGCCTGCGCAGGGCTTTGTTTGGCGAACCTTTGGAGTATATTATTGAACCGAACCCGTTAAACCGGTTGGGTGCTGCAAAGGGTACTATGATAGGAGGGAACCTTTCTATTTTATACAGCATTACCGGAACCAAATCGGGCATGAATACTAATTGCAAGATTCTTTTTCTGGAAGATATAGATGAATACCTGTATCACATCGATCGGATGATGATAAACCTGAAACGTTCGGGTAAGTTGCATGATTTGGCGGGCCTGGTGGTGGGCGGTTTTACCGAAATGAAAGACAATGCCATCCCATTTGGCAAAAATGCTTATGAAATAATTGCCGAACATGCAGCCCCGTACAATTATCCTGTTTGTTTTGATTTTCCGGCGGGCCACATTGCCGATAGCCGCGCACTGGTTATTGGTAAAACATATTCGCTGAATGTTACCGCACAAAGCGTTGTTTTGAAATGACTCCTATCGAAATTATTGCTGTTGTTTTTGGCGTTGCCTACGTATTGCTGGCCATTAAAAGCAATAAATGGTGCTGGATTGCCGGTATTATCAGTTCGGGCTTATACATCGTTTTCGACCTGCAACTAAAGTATTTTCAGGATGCCATCCTTCAAACCTACTACGTGGCCGCCGGGGCTTATGGCTGGTATTTGTGGACGCGCAAACCCGTAGGCGATGCTTCTTCGCCCCTGGCAGTGAACACAAAACCTTTTATTGAAATGTTGCCTTTGCTGGGGGCGGGGCTATTGGTTTTTCCGGTAATGGGCTATGGGTTTTCAAAAATCGGGAATTCGTTTTCGTATGTAGATGCCTTTACCACTGTTTTCAGTTTTATAGCCACTTACTACACCGCCAAAAAACTGATTGAAAGCTGGCTGATGTGGGTTTTTTTAGACCTGATTTTTATTATGCAGTACTTTTTAAAACACGCTTACCTCACGTCCGGCTTATACCTTTTTCTCACCATTATGGCCGTATGGGGATATATAGAATGGCGCAAGCAAGGCGTTATAAATAAAAGCAGTGCGTTATGATAAAACGCATAACCATAACGGGTACCGAATCTACCGGTAAATCAACGCTGGTGGCGCAGTTGGCCGGGCATTATAAAACGGTTTATGTGCCCGATTATTCGCGCAGCTACATTGAAAAACTGGGCCATAAATACCACCACACCGATGTTTTAAATATTGCCCACGGTATTATTGAGCAGGAAAACCAGGTGCAGCATTTGGCGCACCGCATTTTTTTTAGCGATAACGACCTTATCAATATTAAAATATGGCTGCAATACTATAAATGGCATGTACCCGATTGGCTGGAACATGAAATTGTAAAGCGCAAATCGCCTTTGTACCTGTTGTGCGATATTGATATTGACTGGCAGGCCGATGAACAACGGAAAAATGCAGACGACCGTGCCGAACTGTTACACCGTTTTGTGGAAACCCTTACAGCTATTAATGCCAATTATGTGTGGGTAAGGGGTAAAGGAGATATACGGTTAAATGCAGCTATACAGGCTGTAGATGATTTTATAAAATGAACTTTTAAGGCTGCCGCGGTTTTATTAATTTCCTTTTTAGTGGGTTTATATGGTTTGGTTATAACCTGTTATGTGCAGATATGGCAGTTTCTTAACTTTGTAATCCCCACTTTAATGGCTGAAAAGCTTTTATTTGAATAATTAATTGTAGTATACCCTCGTCGGTATTTGCTTTAACATGGCTATATGAAAAAACGCTACCTGTTCCTGTTTGGTATTCTTGCATGTTTTATAGTGGGCGCCCAGGTGCCGCAGGCTATTAACTACCAGGCCATAGCCCGCGATGGTAATGGCAATGTGCTGCCCAATCATACTATTTCGGTACGCTTTACCATAAACGATGGTATAAGCACGCCTGAATACCAGGAAACTTTCAGCGGGGTAACCACTAACCGGTTTGGCCTGTTTGTATTGAAAATTGGTACAGGCACGCCGGTGTTTGGCTCGTTTTCTAATATCAACTGGGCAACCGGCAATAAATATTTGCTGGTAGAGATGGATGTGAACAACGGCGCCAACTATGCCAATATGGGTATTAGCCAGTTGATAAGTGTACCTTATGCATTATATGCACAAACCTCGGGCGGAACAGCCCTGCCGGGCCCCACCGGGCCAACTGGCCCCACCGGCGCAGCAGGTAATAACGGCACTAATGGCGCTACCGGTTTAACCGGTGCTACCGGGCCTACTGGTGTTACTGGTCAGCAAGGTGCTGCGGGGGCCACCGGCGCTACCGGTGTTGGCATAGCTAATATTATTGATAATGGTAATGGTACATTAACTATAGTGCTTACTAGTGGGGCACAGTTTACCACCTCCCCGTTATATGGCCCAACCGGGCCTACCGGCCCAACTGGCAGCGGGGGCAGTGGCGGCAGCGGAACCACCGGGCCAACCGGCCCCACGGGCGCTACAGGTGCTACCGGTAACACAGGTACTACGGGTAATACCGGCCCTACCGGGGCTACAGGCATTACCGGCCCAACTGGCCCCACAGGGGCTACCGGTTCAACCGGTGCGGGTGGCGGCGCAACTGGCCCTACGGGCAATACAGGCGCCACTGGCCTGGCGGGTAGTACCGGTGCCACCGGCGCTACTGGGCCTACTGGCTCAACAGGCCCCACAGGGCTAACCGGAAGCACGGGTGTAACAGGTGCAACAGGTTTTACGGGTAGTACTGGAGCCACTGGCATAACCGGGCCAACCGGCCCCACGGGCGCTACGGGTAACACAGGTACTACGGGTAATACCGGACCTACCGGGGCTACAGGCATTACCGGCCCAACTGGCCCAACAGGGGCTACCGGTTTAACCGGCGCAACCGGTGCGGGTGGCGGCGCAACCGGCCCTACGGGCAACACAGGAGCAACTGGCAGTACAGGCTCTATGGGTGCAACGGGCACAACCGGTATTACTGGTTCTACCGGCAGTACTGGTGCCACGGGAAGCACAGGGGCAACAGGGGCAACTGGCAGCACGGGCGTTACAGGCCCTACAGGTGCCACTGGGGCAACAGGCTCAACAGGCTCAACTGGTATTACGGGTTCAACCGGCGCTACCGGCCCTACGGGCAACACAGGTGCAACGGGCACAACCGGTATTACTGGTTCTACCGGCAGTACTGGCGCCACGGGAAGCACAGGGGCAACAGGCAGCACGGGCGTTACAGGGGCAACAGGCCCTACAGGTGCCACTGGGGCAACAGGCTCTACCGGCGCAACTGGTATTACGGGTTCAACCGGCGCTACCGGTTCCACAGGCAATACAGGAAGTACCGGTGCTACGGGTAATACGGGGGCTACTGGAGTAACCGGTTCCACAGGTGTAACTGGCAATACAGGCGCCACTGGAGCAACAGGCTCTACCGGTATAACTGGTGGTACTGGTTCAACAGGCGCAACAGGTAGTACTGGGGCAACCGGTGCTACAGGTTCCACAGGCAATACGGGAAGTACCGGCGCTACGGGTAATACCGGGGCTACTGGAGTAACCGGTTCCATAGGTGTAACTGGCAATACAGGCGCCACTGGGGCAACAGGCTCTACCGGTATAACTGGTAGTACTGGTTCAACAGGCGCTACCGGTTCCACAGGCAATACGGGAAGTACCGGCGCAATGGGCCCTACGGGTGCAACTGGCAGCACGGGTGTTACAGGTGCTACTGGGGCAACCGGTTCCACAGGTGTAACTGGCAATACAGGTGCAACAGGAGTTACGGGTGCAACAGGCATTACTG
>DASZPC010000502.1:0-4917 GCA_035550455.1 Chitinophagales bacterium
CTGGAATTGCCACCATTTAAGGTCGCTTACATGGTTTTCCCAAACCATGCCCAGGTTTTTAATAGCGCCTTTCCAGGCATCGGCATCCCTATCCAGCGAAACGCTGTAAACGGTAAAGCCCTTGTCTTTGTATTTTTTGTAAGCAGCCACTACGTTAGGCATTTCCATGCGGCATGGGCCGCACCACGATGCCCAAAAATCAAGCAACACCACCTTTCCTTTTAATGAGGAAAGCTTAATGGTTTTACCTTCAGGGTTCTTCAAATCAATATCGGGGGCAGGTTTGCCTACGCCAATCGAAGCAGCGGTTTGCTTCATTTCGTCCTTGGTCTTCAAATCGGCCAGGTATTTATCGTATGCAGCGCGAAAATCTTTGGTGTATTCAGAATTTGGAATCTCTTTTTCCATGCGTTGAATTACCGCCAGGTTTTCCTGCGGGAATTTGTCCATCGGGAAATTGGTAACATAAAACATAGCCACCAGCGGGCTTTTAGTAGTGCGCGAGCTATCTTTAACCATAGCTTCCAATTTAGCGGCAGTGCCCTGTAGCTGCTGAATAACATAGTTCAGCGTATCTTGCGATACACCTTGTTGCACCATCATTTGGTAGGCCATGTTATAGCTATTAAATTGTTGCTGGGCCATTTGTACATTTTTAATGGCCACCTGAAACTCGTCATTCTCGGCCGTGCCTTTTATTTTAACCGGGTCGGCCTGGTTTTGCAGGTCAATATCAAAGGTGTATTTGGCAGGTTCCAGTATGAAAAGGAAAAATGTGCGGTCATCAAATTTTAAGCGGTAGAAACCTTTTTCGCCAATACCTTCCATTTTAAATGCGCCTTTATCATCAATATTGGCCGAATCGATGGCTGTAATTTTTTGCAGGCCAAGTTTTTCCAGCGTTACGCGTTTGCCGCCATTGTAATTTTTTATGGTGCCAACAATATTGTATTTATCGCTGCTACCATTCAATTTACAGGCAGAAAACACTAACAGCAGGGTTAAAAAGCCAATTACTTTGCGCATTTGTTATCGTTTATAGTTTGAGGGTGCAAATTTGATTAAATAATTCATACCTGTTAAAGAAATAACCTTTGCTGTTTAGCCTTCCTTCTCCAACACTTCCAGCACTAATTTGTTCGTAACCTTCGGGTCGGCCTTACCCTTTGAAAGCTTCATTACTTCGCCCACAAAAAGGCCCAGCAGGCCCTTTTTGCCCTTCCTATATTCTTCCACCTTCTGTGGATACTTTTTGATTACCTGCTCTACAAGCTCACCTAACATTTCCTCATCACTGAGTTGCATTAGATTTTCAGAAAGTACCAACGATTCAACATCATGTTCAGGAAACTTAAGTAATATAGGAAACAGCTTATTAGCAGCCGTAGAAAAATTAGTTTTCCCTTGATCAATCAGCCAAATCAAATCACCAATTTTTTGGGGTTTAATTTTAAAGTCCCTTATCTCCTGCCCGTTTTCGTTCAGGTAATTTTTAACCGGGCCTAAAATCCAGTTGGCAGCCGCTTTGTAGTTCTTGGTAAGGGTAAGCAACTCATTAAAATAGCCGGCCAGTTCTTTATCATCGGTTATAATGCGTGCATCGTAAGCAGGCAGGCCATAATCACTGATGTATTCATTTATTAACTGGTTGGGCAGCTTGGGCATGGCAGCCTTTACCCCATCAATATAATCATCGGTTAAAACTACCGGTGGCAAATCGGGCTCGGGGAAATACCGGTAATCGTGCGCATGTTCTTTACTGCGCTGCGACAGGGTAATACCCTTAACGGCATCAAAGCCGCGGGTTTCCTGGGCGGGCACTTCTCCTGCTTCTATTAAATCTACCTGGCGCGTAAATTCAAAATCAATGGCGCGTTTTACATTGCGCATACTGTTCATGTTCTTTACCTCGCTGCGCGGGTTAAAGGCCGTTGTGCCTTTTAAACGCACCGAAATATTGGCATCGCAGCGCATAGAGCCTTCTTCCATATTACCGTCGCATATTTCGAGGTAGCGTACCAGCTTTTGAACCTCGTTCAAATAAGCCATTGCCTCATCGCCGCTGCGTATATCGGGTTCCGATACAATTTCAATCAACGGCACACCGGCACGGTTTAAATCCACCAAAGTAAAATAGGGGTCAATATCGTGTATACTTTTACCGGCATCTTCCTCCATGTGTATACGGGTAAGGCGCACTTTCTTCATTTCGCCATTCACCTCAAACTCCAGGTAGCCACCGGTGCAAATGGGCGTTTTATCCTGTGTAATCTGGTAGCCTTTTGGCAAATCGGCATAGAAATAATTTTTTCGGGCAAACTGGTTTTCGTGGCGGATATCGCAATGGGTTGCCAAACCAATTTTAACGGCATACTCAATAGCCGTTTTATTCACCATCGGCAATGTGCCGGGGTGCCCCAACGAAATAACGCTGACATGCGTATTAGGCGATGCGCCAAACTCAGCCGAGTCGCCGCTATACATTTTACTATGGGTAGAAAGCTGCGCATGTACCTCCAGCCCCACTATTACTTCGTATTTTGAATATTTATCGTCGCTCATTATTTTCTATAAAGTTTTCTCCATTCTTTAGGATTTCGCTTAGCATGGAAGAAAGCAACAATTATTATCACCTCCACATCTATTTTATAAATGATTTGGTATGGAAAACGGCGAATATTATATAAACGAAGCCCCTAATACCTGTCTTCATAAAATGGGTTACGACAAACAACTGAGACAGCTTCTTCAAAACATAACAGTAGTTCATCCCCCAAGCCCTTGCGGTTTGCTTCGTACCATAACATTGCTTCTAATAATTGGGCCGCCGCAACTTCCTCAATCTGGTAGCCAAAATTCATTTCAAAGAATTGAACCGGCTTTTAATTTCATCTAAAGAAACAAAGGTTGCTTCTCCCTTTTGAATAGCTTCCAGTCGTTCATCCAAAAACATCTTCTTTTCTTCGCTTAGAAACGATTTATTTTCTGTTTCCAGACTATCCCATATTTCTTCAACTAATAAAATTTTTTCCGCGTCACTTAACTTCTTTATTTCTTGCCTAATATCCATAGAATGTGATTTACTATTATCAAAGATAGCTTACTTAAACTTCTCTTTCAATTTCACAATCAAATCTTCTACTGCATTTGTATCAGGTGCGCTGGCCTGTACAAAATCGGCAGGGCCGCCACCTTTGATAGTTGAAGATAACTCTTTTAAAAGCTGGTTGGCGTTAATGCCCAGTGAAGGGGCCACCCGCAAATGCACCACTGTTTTACCGTTTGCGATAGTTGATAACAGGAACACATAATTATCCTTCACTTCGTTTACCAACTGTATGCCCAATTTGCGCAGGGCATCGGCAGTGGGGACCTCTACATTCTTCAAAGCCAGGAACTGCACTTTGCCCAGTGGTTCCACTTTTGCTTTTAGTTCGGTGGTTAAACTGGCCAGCAGTTTATCCTGTAAATGCTCGTTCTCTTTGCGCATGGCATCAGACTGCTCAATTAACGAAGCAGCGCTTTGCACCACATTTTTGGCACCTTTAAACAACTCGCTGATGGCGTTCAGCTCGTTAATTTTGGCATTTACATATTCCAACGCCTTGCGTCCGGTAACCGCCTCAATACGGCGCACACCGGCACTGATAGAACTTTCGGAAACTATTTTGAACAAACCAATTTCGCCGGTTGAATGAACGTGGCAGCCACCACACAACTCGCGCGAGAAGGCAGGGTCGAATGTAATAACGCGCACAAACTCGCCGTACTTTTCGCCGAACAGCATCATAGCGCCCAGCTTTTCGGCCTCTTTAATTGGCACATTGCGCTTTTCATCCAGCGCCACGTTTTCCATTATTTTATCATTCACAATCTGCTCTACCTTGGCAATTTCTTCGTCTGTCATTTTAGCGAAGTGCGAAAAATCGAAACGAAGATGGTCGGGGTGTACCAGCGAGCCTTTCTGGGCTACGTGTGTGCCCAATACTTTACGCAGTGCCGCGTGCAATAAGTGCGTGGCGCTGTGGTTTTTAATCGTGTCGTTACGGCGCGGGGTATTGATGTGTGCATGAACGGCAGCATCAATTTTTGCGGGCAACTTCTTTACGAAATGAATAATCAAATCGTTTTCCTTCTTCGTATCGAGCACATCAATTTTTTCGCCGCCAAAATCGAGGTAGCCGGTATCGCCCACCTGTCCGCCGCTTTCGGCGTAGAAAGGCGTTTTATCCAAAACCAGTTGGTATAACTCTTTATCTTTTTGCTTTACGCTGCGGTATTTTACCACGTGGGCATCAGCATCGGTAAAATCGTAGCCAATAAAATCTGATTTCACGCCCGGTTCCAGTTCCACCCAATCGCTTTGCTCGGTGGCGGCTGCGGTACGGCCACGGTCTTTTTGCCTTTGCATTTCAACTTCAAAGCCTTTTTCATCAATCTGCAATCCTTTTTCAGCAGCCATCAAACGGGTTAAATCCAATGGAAAACCATACGTATCATATAATTCAAAAACGATTTTGCCATTAACTTTATTGGCTAATTTTTCATTTTCAATTTCCCGATAAACTATCTGATCGCTTCTACCAAAATTCCCAATCAAGGTCTGTGCAAAAACCTTTAAATCTAAAGATTGAGATATGCTGGGATTCTTATAAAAGCGCTTAACTTCTAAAGGGTTATCCCAATCAACTTTTTTTGCAACATTGAGTTTGATTTTCTCAATTGTTTCTTTAAAAGCATCTTCAACCTTATCTAATCCATTGTGCAGAGTTCTAAGAAACGCCGCCTCTTCCTCTCTAATCACATTCCCCACAAAATCTTTCTGTGCATTCAACTCCGGAAAAACATTTTTGAATTGCTCAGCCAGCATAGGCACTAATTCGCACAAAAACGGCGATTCGAAATTGAGGCACGAAT
>DASZPC010000503.1:0-2740 GCA_035550455.1 Chitinophagales bacterium
AGAGTATAACGCCTCTGATAAAGAGTTCCTGAACCTTTTCCAAATATGGGTGTTCCCTAAAGTGGAAAATATTAAACCCAGGTACGACCAACGCACTTTTTTGCCCGAAGAAAGAAAAGGCAAATTACAACTGCTGGTATCGCCGGGCAAAGAAGAAGGGACTTTGTGGGTTAACCAGGATGTTTGGTTCAGCATGGGCGATTTTGCGAAAGGAAGTAACCTTGCCTACGCCCCCAAACTTGAAACCAACGGTGTGTATTTAATGGTGATAGATGGCGAAGTGGAAGTAGCCGGGCAAACGTTAGGAAAAAGAGATGCCATTGGCATTTGGGATACAAAAAGTATGGAGGTGAAGATGAACAGCGATGCCAGCCTTTTATTAATTGATGTGCCGATGGCCGATTAAATTTTTTTATTCATACTGTTGTATATACAATAGTGGTTTAGCCAAATAATTCATTCATTATAAAACAAAAAACAATGTCAACTCAAGCAAGCACAAAATGGGCTATTGATGCCGCCCACTCCGAAATCGGGTTTAAAGCAAAACACCTGATGATTAGTACCGTAAAAGGCAAATTCGATAAGTTCGAAGGCCAGGTGGAAACCAACGGCGATGATTTTACAACCGCCAATATCAGCTTTACCGCCGATGTGGCCTCGATAAACACAGGTAATGCCGACCGCGATGGCCACCTGAAAAGCGCCGACTTTTTTAATGCTGAAAAATTTCCGCAACTAAAGTTTACCGATGGCAAACTAACTTTGAAAAGCGGTAGCGAGTACACCCTAACCGGTAATCTTACAGTGCGCGATGTTACTAAACCGGTAACACTGGATGTTGAATACGCAGGCACTGCAAAAGACCCCTGGGGCAATACCAAGGCAGGTTTTACTATCAATGGTAAAATAAACCGTACCGAATTCGGTTTAAACTGGAATGTGGCGCTCGAAACCGGCGGATGGCTGGTAAGCGAGGAAATAAAAATCATTATTGATGCGCAATTATTAAAACAGGCATAAACTAAAAACAGCTTAATACTAAAAAACATGAAAGCAATCCAATTAACCGCCCTTGCGCTGCTTATTTCAGCCGCTTCGTATGCCCAAAACTGGCATTCAGATAACGCCCATTCAAAACTTGGCTTTACCGTAGTGCACATGCTGGTAACCGATGTGGAAGGGCAATTCAAAACCTTCAACCTGAAAGTAACTTCGGCAAAAGATGATTTCAGCGATGCTAAAATCGAATTAACTGCCGATGTAAACAGCATTAATACCGATAACGATAAGCGCGATGAGCATTTAAAAACGCCCGATTTTTTTGATGCTGCCAAATACGGCACCCTTAGTTTTAAAAGCACTTCGTTTACCAAAGCAGGCAATAACACTTACAAACTGGTGGGTGATTTAACCCTGCACGGCGTAACCAAACAGGTAACACTGGATGTTAAACTGAATGGCACCACCATACATCCCATGACTAAAAAGAAAGTGGCCGGTTTTAAAGTAACAGGCACATTTAAGCGCAGCGATTTTGGCGTGGGCAGCAACACCCCCGGCGCTATTGTAAGCGATGAAGTAACACTGGTGGCCAATATTGAACTGGACCAGGATTAATTGAAAAGAAATTAAAGTAAAAACACTTCATGTGTTTTGTGTTTGGTAATGGTTGGGCGTGCGTGCTGTAAAAAGTGGCACGCTCTTTTTTAAAAAGTAACTATATGAATATCACTATTATTTCTGGCAGCCCGCGTAAGCATAGCCTTACTGCCAGGGCGGCAAAATTCCTGCAACATTACATGCAGGAAAAATATCCGATGCATAATTACGAAACAGTATATATATCGGAACACCCGCTTCCCTTTGTTGAAAAGGTTTGGAGCAGCATTAACGAGGTGCCCGAAGAGCACAAGGCGCTGGCAGAAAAAATATTTGCCACCGATGCTTTTATACTGGTAAGCCCCGAGTATAACGGCAGCTACTCTCCTGCCATGAAAAACCTGCTGGACCATTTTCCGAAACAAGGCCATAAGGCATTCGGTATTGTTACCGCATCGCCGGGCGCTATGGGTGGCATAAGGGCCGCGCAGCAAATGCAAAACCTGGTGGCTGCATTATTTGGCGTTGCATCGCCCTACATGCTTATAGTTCCCGCAGTTGATAAAAAATTCGATGCAGAAGGCAATTTAACCGAACCCGCATTTATCAATTCCATTCATACCTTTACTGCTGAACTGATGTGGATAGCAGGGCGTATTGCCCCGGTAGCCATTCCGGTTTAAAACAACTGTTATATGGCCATAACCGCTCAGGCAAAAATAAATGCCGACCACTACAAGGTAACCCTTACCACAAGTACAAACACATTTATTGCTGATGAACCAGAAGAAAAAGGCGGTAAGAACGAAGGGCCTAACCCTCAGGAAATTTTTCTGGCCTCGTTAGGCGCATGTACATGCGCCACTTTAAGAATGTATGCCGATAGAAAAGAAATGAAGCTCGATTCGGTATATGTAGAACTTATCCTTGAGCGCGATGAAGAAAAAAACGAAACCAACATTTCGCGCCAAATTACTTTAACCGGCAATTTATCTGACGAAGAAAAGAAACGGCTAATGCAAATAGCCGATAAATGCCCCGTGCATAAAATAATGAGCAACCCCATCCATATTACAACTTCGGGTGCTTAAAGGCGGTAGGCTATTGCGTCCACAGGCCGTTAAATGTATCGGACCTT
>DASZPC010000504.1:0-5959 GCA_035550455.1 Chitinophagales bacterium
AATTTGCTTATGCCTATTGCCGCGGCCGGTTGTTTGATACGGTTGAAATAGATGACGGCCAATACGATACAGTGGCAGATATATTTTGGGCAACGGGCGCTTGCTTGTTTATCAGATCTGATATTTTTTGGAAGGCCGGTGCGCTGGACGAAGATTTTTTTGCCCACCAGGAGGAAATAGATTTGTGCTGGCGCATAAAAAATATGGGCTACCGGATTGTTTGCATTCCGCAGTCGGTAATATACCATGTAGGTGGGGGCAGTTTGCCCAAAGGCAACCCCCGGAAAACATACCTGAATTTCAGGAATAACCTGATGATGATGTTTAAGAACCTGGATGCGGTTTCTTTGTGCTGGAAATTTCCATTCAGGCTTGTACTGGACCAGTTGGCAGCTTTGTATTTGTTTTTAAAAAACAGGGACTTTGCTGAACTGTTTTCGATTTATAAAGCGCAAGGTGCGGCTATCAGGAGGATTCCTTCGCTTTTAAAAAAGAGGAAGCAGGGCAGGCATTTTTCAGCAGCCCATTTATCGGGTACCAGTGTGGTATGGCAGTATTATGTACGGGGCAAACGTAAGTTCAGTGAATTGTAAGCCATTACTTTTTGGCTTTGTTGTACATAATGATAATGGCATTTAAATTGGCCGTTTTACCGCTAAGCGCCACCGGCATAATGCAATATTGGATTTTGCCATCGGAATAAATGTGAGAAGGGTATTTATGATGGTCATTTGGCCCAAGTTTAAGAAATGGCTCTACATAGCGTGTTTCGGTGTTTTTAAAACCCAGGCCGAGCAGTTTGTTTACAGTATCTAAAGCATTTTTTTGTGGTACATCAAAGGCATACATATCGCATCCGCCTTCTGTGCCTGAAAAGTAGTAAATGGTTTTACTGCCATAGCAGTTTAGCACCAGCGACTCGCCGTAATTATCCATTTGGGTGCAGTCTTTATGCAAAGCTAAAATCTGCGCTTTGGTGAGGCCGAGATATGTTTGTGCATAAACCTGCCCAAAGGAAAAGCAGACGAGGAAGACTATGAAAGAGAAAGATTTCATTTGGTATGCAAATTAAGCAGGAAGGATTTTTTATCAAAAAAGCTATTGTTTGTCATAATTAGTTTATTCAACTTTCGTTTACCTTTATAGCAGAATTAAAATTCCCCTGACCATGAAAATTATAAAACAAATTTTATGCCTGGCTACAGGTTTAGTATTTATTGCCGGTATTAACGGCTGCAAAAAGGATACCAACGGAACTGTAACTTTTTATTTTGATGCCAATGGGCCTGATGCCACAGTTACACTTACCAGTGGCACTACCAGCTATACCGGCGATATTACCCAAAACTATCCTAATAATGCGCCTTCGTGTGGGGCAGCCGGTTGTGCTTCATTTGTATTGCCAGAGGGGACCTATAACTATTCAGCGGCATCCAGTTTATTTAACTGGAACGGCAGTGCTACTGTTTATGCAGGCCAGTGCTCTTTAATTGACCTTACCCAAAGTACCGGGAGCGTAACCTTTTGGACTAACAGCAGCAGTTTAGGTACTATTACAGTAAATGTTTTCGGGCTAAGCGATAATATTACCCAGTCCTTCAATTTAGGGCCTTCGCAATGTGGGGCAAGTGGCTGTGCCAATTTTTTGTTGCCTGCTGGAAGCAGCTACAGTTATACGGCTAATTCGCAAAGTGGCGCACAATGGAGCGGAAGCAGTGCTGTAACCCCTGTAATTGAAAAGGATAATTGCTACGTAATTTTATTGCAATAAGGTAAGTTAGCGATAGTTGAATTCGCCGGTTTCGTGCTTTATTAAAACCTCAGCTTCATCTGCGGCTTCAACGTAGCCTATCACTTGTGCAGCAATACCGTATGATTTGGCAATATCAATAATCACAGAAGTATATTTTTCGTTGGTATAAAGTTCCATACGGGTGCCACAGTTAAGTACTTTGAACATCTCCTTCCATGAGGTTTCCGACTCCTGTTGTATCAGTTTGAAAATGGGGGGCACCGGCAGCAGGTTATCTTTAATAATGCGAAGGTTATTGATATAGTGCAGCACTTTGGTTTGTGCGCCACCGGTATTATTGATAATGCCATTTATTTTCCCGGGTATTTCGTGCAGCACTTTTTTCACAACCGGTAAAAATGTGCGGGTTGGCGAAAGGAGCGCCTGGCCTATGGAAAGCGGGGTGCCTTCCAGTTTATCAGTAAGCCTTTTTGACCCGGTATAAATAACCTCATTATCGGTTTCAGGGTCAAAGGTTTCAGGAAACTTCAGGGCATAATATTTGCTCAGTAAATCATGCCTTGCCGAGGTAAGGCCATTGCTGCTGATGCCGCTGTTGTAAGAGTCTTCGTAAGTAGCCTGCCCGTATGAAGCAAGCCCTATAATTACATTGCCCGGTTGAATGTTCTGCGTTAAAACTAATTTTTCCTGCCGCATTCTTACCGTCATGCTCGCATCAACCGTAGCGGTGCGTACACAATCGCCAAGGTCGGCTGTTTCGCCACCCATCAGGGTAATATTTGTGCCAAAACCGGCCATGCGGTCAATAAATTCCTTGCCGCCCTTTATTATTTCGGCAATCACCGCGCCGGTTATCAGGTGCTTATTACGATTGATGATAGAGGTGTACAGAAAGTTTTCGGTAGCGCCAATACATAGCAGGTCATCAAGGTTCATTACCAGGGCATCAATGGCAATTCCACGCCATACCGAAATATCGCCGGTTTCCTTCCAGTATAAGTAGGCCAGTATTGATTTGGTGCCTGAGCCATCGGAACTCATAACGTTGCAAAAGGCTTCTTCACCGCCCAGGTAATCCGGATATATTTTACAAAAGGCTTTGGGGTAAAGCCCGTGGTTTAAGTTCTTTACCGCATCATGTACTTCTTCTTTACCCGCCGAAACACCTCTTTTTTCGTATTTGTCCATTTTCTTTTTGCTTGCGGTATTTATGCTACACTATGTTTTTGCCAACTGCCTGCGCTACTTTCCCCAGGCTTTGATATAGCTTTCTGAATTCATCAAAGTTCAATTGCTGGTCGGCATCGCTCTTGGCTTCTTTCGGGTTGGGATGGCTTTCAATAAGCAACCCATCGGCGCCAAGGGCCATACAGGCACGTGCCAAATCGGGCACTCCATAGGCATAACCTATGGCATGGCTGGGGTCCAGAACAATGGGCAGGTTGGTATTTTCTTTAAGCCATACAGCGCCGCACAAGTCAAGGGTAAAGCGCGTTTTTGTTTCAAAAGTGCGTATGCCCCGTTCGCATAAAATTACATTCGGGTTGCCACCGCTTAGTATAAATTCAGCGCTCTGTACAAACTCCTGCAAGGTAGTTCCAAAGCCACGCTTCAGCAGCACCGGCTTTTTAGTTTGCCCGCATTTGCGCAAAATACCGTGGTCGTACATGCTTTTGGCGCCTATTTGTATAATATCGGCATATTCAATCACCTCATCGGCATGGGTGCTGTCGCGTACTTCGGTAATTATTTTCAGGCCGTATTTGCTGCGCATTTTATCCAGTAGTTTCAACCCTTCTAAGCCAAGGCCCTGAAACGTGTAAGGCGATGTGCGGGGCTTATAAGCGCCTGCCCGTAAAATTTTTACGCCCAGTTCCACACATAATTGTGCCGAGGCCTCAATTTGCCCTTCACTTTCAACACTGCAGGGGCCGGTAATAATTACCGAGTTGTTGGTGCTGCCGCCAATAGCAATATCGCCTAAGTTAATTTGCCTTGCTGTGGCCAGGTATTTTTTGCTGGCCAGTTGTATGTCAGTATCTGTAACAAAAATTTCCTCGGCGGCATCCTTCAATTCCCCTTCGGCAGCTTTTACCTTTGATGAAGTAACCAGCACCATCCGCCCGTTTTCAAACAGTGTTGCCTTATATTTTGCAGCCAGTTTTTGGGCATCTTCCCTGCCTATGTTTTTATTCAGGTGGACTATCATTTATACACGCGTTAGGTTATTCAGTAAAACAGCGCCTTCAAGGCTATTGTTTTCGCCAATTACAGGCAAAAATAGCACAATGAAATTCAAGTTATTCAACAAATGCAGCATATCGGCCAGTGTGGCATTTTTATTAATAGTTATAGGCCTGGTATTAATCATGGAAGCAACACTGGTTTTATTCAGGTCGTCAATATTGTTCAAAAATGCCCTTCGTACATCGGCATTGCTTATTACCCCCTGCAATTGGCCTCCGGCACCTTTTATCAGGGCAAAGCCCATCCCGTAGTTTTCAATGGCTTGTAGGGTGGTTTTTAAATCAAGGGTGGGCGCATTTAACACCGGGAGATATTTGGCGGGGGTCATAAAATCTTCCACCCTGAAATCGCTCAAAACTTCGCCGCTTATTGGCGTTTTATGAAGGTTCAACATACCCACTCCCAGGTAATCCCTGTTCAGCAGGTAGTTGCCTGAAACTATAGAGTTTACCCCCAACAGGCGAAGTATAAAGGCAATGCGGTCGTTAATGCCGCCATCAACCTGTACTTTCTTTTTCGGAAAGCGCTTTTTGAAATCTATAATCCGCTGAAAGTTGTCTTTATTAAATGGCAGGCCGCTTTTGCCCGGTTCAGATGCCATAATCAATACATAATCGAAATTGGCGGCGGTAGTTTCAAACACATCAAGGTTATCGTGGCTTGTAAGCGCAAGCCCCCATTGCGTAATTCCATTAACCGGTAAAGCAGGTATAATTACATCTTTACCGTATTGAATACTTACATACTCAATCTTTAACCGGTTTATATACTCAAAATATTTTCCGGGTTGTGTATCAATAATGTGTAGGTCAACAGGCGTATTGCTGATAGAACGGATGGCTGCAATATCTTCAAATACATTTGCATCAAAACAATCAATATGCAGCATGTCAATACCATGGGCATCCAGTTCGCGCACTAGTATGGCCAGGTTTTTTTCCTTATTGCTATATATAGAAGCTGATATCTGCATTGCTTTTAGCCCCGCAAAGAAAGCAAGATGTTGAACAATTTAATGCCCCCGGCCATGCTGCCTTATTTGCTATACTAAATATGAAGTTTTAATTGGTTGAAAATGAAAATAAAACAGGCCCTGAACCAGGGCCTGTTGGAATGTTTTTGGCAAACACGGTATCCTTTTTATTTCACTTTAACCAACTGCTTGGTATATGCCTTGCTGCCATCGTAAATGGATAGCAGGTAAGTGCCCGAGGGTAAATTGTCGGTATATATTTTGGTGCTGAAAAGCCCTGTTTGGTTTTGCTGCTCCGTGTTATGGTAAACAGTTTGCCCGTTCATGTTATATATGTTCAAATCAACTCTGGCCGGTTGGTTCAGGTAATATTGCACTGCTACTTCGTTGGCCGATGGGTTAGGGTAGCAGGTTAGTATTACCATTTTATCGTCCTCATTATTATTGATGGCAGTGGTATTTTGCGGTTGCACAACCAGCGGCGGGTTGCCTGTGCGGGGGCCAAGCGGGCTGGGCGCAACGCTCAAAAAGCGGTTGCCGTCAAGGTTCATCCACTGGGCATCATCGCTTACAGTATAGGTTTGGCTGGCGGTGGTGCTTATATGTATAAAATCGCCCTGCGCACGCTGCCTGTTTACATCAAAAAGCAAATAGCCCCGTTTTGTTGATTCAACGTACCTGTAATAAGGGTCGGCAAGTTGCAATAAACCCTGTACCACATTTAACCCGGTAGCTGTAGAGGTAATGCTGGAGCCAATGAACTCTGTTGCCACCGAGCCGGCATGAGTGGTAGAGTTATAGCTTGAATCGGGGTGGGGCAGGTCGTCGGCCCACGAAGAATGTATATCGCCATTTAAAAATACCACATCGTGAATGTTGTTCTGCATAATGTAGTCGAATACGCGGCGGCGTTCGGCAGGGTAGCCGTCCCACTGGTCGCCATTAAATACACTGTTATTTACAATCAGCGGGGCAATCATTACCTG
>DASZPC010000505.1:0-3091 GCA_035550455.1 Chitinophagales bacterium
TGGCCAAGGAAAAATTCGATATTATCCTCAGTGATATGAACCTGCCCGATAGCTTTGGGGTGGAAACCATCAAATCAATACTTACAAAATACCCCGGCAATCTTGTAATTGTACTTACGGGACTGACAGACGAAGAAGTAGGCCTGGAAACTGTACGCTACGGCGCACAAGACTTTCTGGTAAAAGGGAAATTTGACGGCAAGGTGCTTATATCATCGGTAATGTTCTCTTTCGAGCGCTTTAAGCTGAATAAAGAAATAGATTCTGTTTCGAAACAATTAGGGGAGGAAAACTCGCGCCTTGATAGCATACAAAAATTACTGAATGTTGGGTTTATTGAAATTGACCCTGCCAACAATAAAATTTACCGCTCGCAAAATACGCTTACCATTATGGGCCTTGGCCCCGAAATGGCTACGAGCAGCATTAACGATGGCCTTGCCAATATTGAAGGCGGCGATGAGTTAAAAGATAAGATAAAAATAGCCATAGAAAGCAACATTACCGGCGAGCAAACCTGTAAGCGTAAAGACAACGGCAAAGAATTTAAAATCCTTTACGAAGGCAAAAAAGGCAAGTTCTACGGCGTGGTACAGCCTATGTAAATTATGTACGTATCAGCCTTCCGCTCAATGAGGCCAAACCAGCTACAAGGCCGCCAACAAAACCGGTAACCAGCAATAATGCAGTTACATTACCATGCAGGGGTAGTAGCATAGCTACCTTACGTGCCAGTATATCGTTATTGCCATGCGATAACATAAAAGCATAGCCCGTCCACAATAAAAATACGGCTAAAAAGCCTGCAAAAAATGCGCCCGCCCCCGATTGTTTAATCAACAACCCTACCGCAAAAGCAGCTATCACCATAGTCCACCAGGGCAAAAACATTTCCAGCGTAGCCGCTAAAACAGCTATCAGTATCATTGATAAAAGAAAGTTCTTCATAAAAATTCTTTAGTACTCTCTGTCCCCGGAAGAGGCATAAAACCTATTGGGGATTTTAATTACGGTTTATAATCCATTTCAAACAACTGGTTCTTACCCAAATCGCTCCCCTGCTTTATAAATTCAGCTTCATAATATTTCCCCTCAGCCCAGGTTTTAACCATATTATCATAATAAGCACTGCCCGGGTTCCCCGATTCGCCGCCCGGGTACACCACATATGCCTTCATAGCCCCTTCATCCACAATCATCCTCCACGATGGCCCGTGGTCGGTAGTAGTGGCATTAATAATACTGCGTCCCCCACCATTGTAAACATAATTATCGCTAAAAGCCGGTATCTGTGCCAGGTGCATTATACGCGTTGCTTTATAGCTGCCCCAGTCATGCGGTTTTACCGTGCCCGTACGTTGCAGTTCATCGTCATCAAACGGGTCCTCTACTGTGGTAAATTGCTTTTGCTGCAAAGTGCCCTCAATTTTCTTAAAAGCATTCAGTACAATATCATGTCTTGTTTCCTTCTCCGGGGTGCTTAGGTTATCATAAAACTGCGAGATGCTGTCATCGCGCAAAAACTCCACGGTTACAAAAAAACTGGGGGCTTTCATCGGTACATTTTTATCGGCCATCTCGTCCCACAGGCTGTGCCAAATTTCGCTCCACCATATTTCAAAATACACCGGGGCAATTTCGCTGGCATTGTTATAAAAATCCCATTTCTCCAGCGCGGCAACAATCTTCTTATCGTTATCATCCAGTTTACTGCTGTCAAGCAGCGAAAGCAGCACCGGCAGGGCCTCGCTGGCGTGCAGGTTGTAGTTGTCGTTTTGCATTTTCTCCATAAAGGCCACATCAATATCCTTTCCGCTTGCAAGCAATTGGTTAATGCGGCGGTTGCGGTAGGTTTCAAAATTGGCAAGCCCCTGGTAATAATAAGGGTACGTAGTATCGGTAGGGTGCTGGTTAGCGCTGCTTACAAAGCCGCGAGCAGGGTTTTTAATCATCGGGTTATCGGCATAAGGGATATACCCTTTCCATTCATCTTTATCAGTAGTGCCATCGCAAACATATTTACCCTGTTCGGTAGCCTTATCCCTAACCGGAAAACGCCCCTGCTCCTTAATGGCTATATCGCCGCTGCGCGATGCAAAAACAAAGTTCTGCGCCGGACAAGTATAGTAATTCAGGGCATCTATATAATCATCATAGTTCTTCCCTGAGTTCAGCTTATAAAACGTTTTAAATTCATTACTCGGTAAATGTGCCACCCAGTGCATGGCCAGCCCCTGCCTGCTTTGGGCGCCAAAACCTTTATCAAACATTACAATACCAAAGCGCGTGTACACCACCGTATCTAAATACTCCTTACCGCCGCGTATTTTAATATGTTCCACTTTCTTCTCGCTCTTCACCCACTGCCCGTTATATTCATATTCGTCTTCACTGGCATCTTTAAATTTTAACCGGTACCAGTCGCGCACATCGCGCCCGCCGTTAGTTACCCCCCATGAAATCGAATCATTAAAGCCTATAATTACCGCTGGTGAACCCGGCAGCGTGGCCCCGTAAACATTCATACTGGGCGATACCAGTTGCATTTCGTACCAAATGGAAGGCAACATTAATTGCAGGTGGGGGTCGTTGCACAAAATAGGCTTGCCGCTTTTTGTTTTACTGCCGCTAACCGCCCAGTTATTCGAACCGTTCAGTTCATTCGGCTTTTTAAGCGCATGGTTGTAAACCTGCATGGCATCTCCATGGGCTCCGGTTACATTGGCAGCCATTAACTTCCCATTAATATCCTGTTGTTCTTTTCCATCAAAATCCCACTTAGTACCTGCCGGTATTATGGGGTCTTCCTTGTCTGTAAAATCAGGGTATAGTTTCTTGAATTCATCCATGCCGTACTTTGCAACAAAATTGGTATTCTCTATATCATACTCATACACCGAAAGCATATTCGCCATGTTCTTTAGCAGCAACCCTACTTTTATGGGTGTCCATTTCTCCGGGGCGTAATCCAGCAACTTATATTCAATGGGATAGTCCTTCGGCTTTAGCGTGCTTATATATGCATTCACCCCATTGCAATAAGCATCTATCATCTTCTTGCTTTCAGGGTCCTTAGAGATATATTCCTGTG
>DASZPC010000506.1:0-4045 GCA_035550455.1 Chitinophagales bacterium
AAGCAATACTTTTATCGGATGAGGCGAGCGTAAATTCAAAGCCACAGCTGGAAATTTATGCCGATGATGTAAAGTGCTCGCATGGCGCGGCTGTTGGGCAGCTAAACGAACAAGAAGTATTTTATTTAATGGCCCGGGGCATACCTGAAAAAGATGCAAAAGCACTTTTAACATACGCCTATGCCAACCAGATTATTGATACAGTTGAAGTAACTGAGGTAAGGGACTATTTGCAGGACAAGCTGAAACAAAGGCTGGGACTGGATTTTTAATTGCAATTATGAGCACTATATATGAATACCCTGTAAATGTGGCTGCTATGCTGGATGTAAATAAAGTGCGGAACGATTTCCCGATACTTCATCAAAAAGTAAACGGCAGGCCGCTGGTGTACTTAGACAACGCAGCCACCAGCCAAAAACCTTATGCAGTAATTAATGCAGTTAAAGAATATTACGAGCGCTACAACAGCAACATACACCGGGGGGCACATCATTTAGCGCACCTTGCCACAGTGGCTTATGAAGAAGCCCGCAAAACTGTAGCGCGGCATATTAATGCAAACGAACAGGAAATAAATTTTGTGCGCGGCACTACCGAGGCTGTAAACCTGGTAGCTTCTACTTATGGCAGGCAAAACATAAAGGCAGGCGATGAAATTATTATCAGCGCTATGGAGCACCATTCAAATATTGTTCCGTGGCAAATGCTGTGTGAAGAAAAAGGCGCTGCCCTGAAAGTTATCCCTGTTACCAAAGAAGGGGAAATAATTTTTGATGAATACCTGAAACTACTTAGCGATAGAACAAGGATAGTTTCAATAGCCTACGTTTCAAATGCGCTTGGCACTATTAACCCGGTTAAAGAAATTATTGCTGCTGCCCATAAAGCGGGCGCCGTAGTGTTTATTGATGCCGCCCAGGCAGTGCCACACAAAGCTATAGATGTAAAAGCGCTTGACTGCGATTTTATGGGCTTTAGCGGCCACAAAGTTTTTGCCACCACCGGTATTGGTGTTTTATATGGTAAAGCTGCCCTGCTAGAAAAAATGCCCCCTTACATGGGCGGCGGGGAAATGATAAAGAGGGTAACCTTTGAAAAAACCACTTATAACGAACTGCCCTATAAATTTGAGGCAGGCACACCTAATATTGAAGGGGGTATTGCCCTTGGCACAGCGCTGGATTATATAAACAGCATTGGCCTTGATAATATTTCGGCTTATGAGCAGGAGTTGTTGAGCTATGGTACGCGTAAATTGCAGGAAATAGATGAACTGCGGATTGTAGGAACTGCGAAAAACAAATCGTCAGTACTCTCCTTTCTTGTAGGTAATATATTGCCTTACGACTTAGGGGTGATATTAAACGAACAGGGTATTGCCATACGCACCGGGCACCACTGCTGCCAGCCTTTGATGGACAGGTTTAATATTGAAGGTACCTGCCGTGCATCGATGGCTTTTTATAATACCACTGATGAGATAGACGCCCTGGCTGCGGGTATTAAAAGGGCTGTTACCATGCTCAGGTAACTTTTATCACGCTGGTTTTTTACAGCTATACTTAGTATTGCATTATGCCGCAGTTGATAGCCGAAATAGAAAATGAAATTGTTGACGATTTTGCATTGTTCGATGACCAGATGCAGAAGTATGAATACATTATTGATTTAGGCAAGAAACTGGCACCGCTTGCGCCCGAATATTTGCAGGATGATTTTTTGGTAAAAGGCTGCCAAAGCAAAGTATGGTTACATGCTTATATGGATAATGGCCTTGTTTATTTTGAGGCCGATTCTAACTCGAGTATAGCAAAAGGGATAATAGCTATCTTAATAAGGGTGCTTTCGGGGCAAAAGCCGGTGGATATTGTAAATGCACAACTTGATTTTATTGACAAAACAGACCTTCGCTCCCACCTCTCTTCTCAAAGGTCGAATGGATTAACAGCTATGATACAACGGATGAAAAGTTTTGCAGCCTCTTACGCCCAATAATCAATTCTAAAAAAAGAGTGTAGCTTAGGCTTGTAAAAACCACCCTACATGGCCGATAGCGAAAAGATTATTCCGTTAAATACCGAATGGAACCGAAAAACCAATATGCTGCCCGAAACCGGAAAGCTACAATTGCAATTAATACATAACGGCACCGCCTACTTTAGCTGGACTGATTTGGAACGAGGCCCCCTTTACATGCAGTGTGAGGAAAATTTTTTCAACAAAAACTTTAAGCTGCCCGGTAAGTACGAATCCCCGCCCAAAGAGGAAGCCCTTAAAAAACTGGAAGGGGTAAAAAAGCATAAGCTGCTTAAATACCCCTTTGATGTGGTGGCAAAGTAATTGCCGCTTTCTTTTATGTATTATCTATAGTCTTCCCAACTAAGATGCTGCTTGCCAATTTCGGTTTTGCCCATCCTTTCCTTCATCTCCTCCAACTTCTCTTTATTTTTCTTCACCATGCCCGGGAAATCCTGAAGTTCTGGAATATACATCCGGTGTTCCTTAACCATGCGCAGGGCCTGTTCGCGTAATGGATTAATATGGCGGGTAACGGCTCGTTCCACTTTATCCATCATCCCCGGTTCGTAAAAGCTACCATCATCAAAGATGGTGTTTACCAATACGCTGGTAGGCGCACAAAGTATCAGGTAAGCGCCCATTAAAGGACAAGCCTGGAAGAGCGATGCATTTACTGTGCCTAAGGCCATAAGGCGATTTGCCGCGCGCTTTTCACTAACGTCTCGAATTACAATTCGGATAAGCATAGTTAGCTTAACAACACCGCTGGCAAGCCCTATAGCAGCAGTAGTAGTGGTTCCGCCGTCGGCGAGCATACCGGCCATTTTTCCGCCAAATTCAACAAGGCCAACCGTACATTTGGCAAGGGCATTATTGCGTTCGCGCTCTAACATGCGCACTAAAGCTTCGATAGCTTTTTCGGGTTCGCCAGTGCTTAAAGTACGTTGCGCGTGTTCGCCGGCATCGTACACCCTCCATTGTGCCTTCAGTACTTTATAGCCGCTGTAAAGCGTAGTTCCGCCACTGGTTATTATACCTAAATAGGGCGTAAGCGAGGCTGCAAAGTGTGTTATAAAATCGGGCATCACATACTCCAGCCCGGCCTTTACTTCCGATAGTAATTCCGGAGGGGTTATCTCGGCCAGTATTCTTTCGGCGGCAGCTTTTAAAGTAACATGACTTGCCCCTGCGCCACCGTGACCGCCTATCCCTACGGCGTGGGCAAGGGCGCCGGGCGCCTGCCTTACCTGGTTTGCAGCGTTGGCTACTGCCCCATGGCTAACCTTATTAGTATTACGAACCAAGCTACCAATGCTATACCCGGTCATTACCTTAGCAGTAGCACTGTTACCCGCCAGCTTGGTCATTAACCCGCTGCGAAAGCGCAACTCCTTGTGGGCAAAAAGGTCGGTTACAATAGCGCGCGATTCATCGCGGGCATAAGAAATAGCCAGCATACCCGCACCGGTTTTGGCTACATTGCCTGTACCAGTTACCTGTTTATAAAGTGTATCAACTGCGTTGTGCTTGTTGCGGATGCTTTTTTTCCAGTTGCCCCCTTCTTTTTGCATCCATTTAATAAGCGCCCCCTGCAACATAGACATGGCTGCCGAGTTTTGCGAAACGTGGTATGCACGGAGTGCATCATCAACTGCTTTTAATTCTTTACTACGTGGCTTTGTTATACCCCCATCGGTAAGTTTAAGCCATTGCTTTAGTTCCATTACTACAGCCATGGTATAGTATTTATGGGTTATTTATAAGTTACTGAATCCTAATAGTAAATGTAAGATTAAAAATAAGAACAAAAGGAATTTATCTATTAATCTCATTCAACTGTACCCAGGCATTCAGCAGGGATTTAATGAATGGAATACCAGGTTATACCCTGCTGTTAAATGCTTCTGTATGCTTTAAATACCATGGTTTTCCTGACCGGGTAAATCTGGTTTGACCGGAATTATGTTCGTTTAACCTCCGTTCAATACTATCGGTATGACCAACATAATACTTATTGAGCACC
>DASZPC010000507.1:0-3579 GCA_035550455.1 Chitinophagales bacterium
GATAACCTCTGCCATATAGCCCATAATGTTGATATTGGTAAACACACGGTGGTAATCGCAGGCTGCTCTATTGGTGGCAGTGCAAAAATTGGTGAGTTCTGCTGGCTGGCCCCTTCTTCAACAATACTGGAAAACGTTAAAATTGGTAACTATGCCCGTGTTGGGCTGGGGGCTGTGGTGGTAAAAGATGTACCTGAACACGCTAATATGGTAGGCAACCCTGCCATTGATTTCAGGATAAGGAACAAAAGTTAAAGCCTACGATTAATTTGGATAATAAATTTTGAAAGAATATATTGTTATTCAAATTAATTCTGATGAAAAAAACTTTACCTATTGTCGCTTTCATTTTAGGCATTCAATCCATTTACAGCCAATATGACACGGCATGTTTCGTAATGCGTGTGGGCCCGCAAAACTCATCAAATGTTGATTTGCTATCGTATCTGCCCACAAGGGTTTTACCAAGCCCGGATTATTTCCTCTGCGTTGACTGGACTTACAACAATGTACCGGGGGAATCACGGGATATAATGAAATTTGATTTATCTGACATTCCGGCAGGTTCTACTGTTACTTCTGCATTGCTCAATCTTTATCCGGACCCCACTTCTTCAAACGGAAGTACTGGTCAACCCATGTATGGCCCTTCAAATACCAGCTACCTGCAACGGGTTACAAGTTCATGGGACACGAGTAATGTTGATTGGAACAATCAGCCTTCAACAACAACTACCGATGAAATAGTTCTTCCTCAGTCAACAATCTTTTTCCAACCCTATTTGAATATTGACCTAAAATCTTTCGTTCAACAATGGGTTAGCAACCCTGCTCAAAACTACGGTATGATGTTAAAGCTGGCGGCTCCAGACCCTTACAACTCTCTTATATTTTCTTCCGGCAACCAAGCCGATACAATTTTAAGGCCTTTGCTATCCATTTGCTATTTATCAAATACAACCGGCATAGCCGATAACATGCCCGTACCTTCCATCAAAACCTATCCCAACCCAGCCAACGATAAAATAAATATTGATTTGGGCAATGGTTATATCAGTGAAATAAGGATTTACAACCTACTCGGACAGGAAGTTATTACCGAAAAACCAGCCCCTGATAATGTAGTGAAACTGGCGGTAGGGCAACTTCCCAAAGGACCTTACCTGGTAAAAGTTACCGACATATCGGGCCGCAGCTTTTTTGAAAAACAGATTATCAACTAGAAACCTGCTATAGCAACCGCCGGATTAAAAATCATATTATATCATAATAATCATGATAATCTGCGTTCCATCCACATTAACAGATTTAAAACTCTATATACCTCTTGCGTGTTAACTCATCCAGCAGGTTATAGCCATCCCAATAGTTATTAAACTTTAAGGCACTGCCAGCCTGTACAATGCGGTCAACACCCTTACCGGCCAGCAAGGTATTTAGTTGTTCCAACGCTTCGGCATCAAGGCCAAGATAAGTAAGCGTTTGCGAGGAAGAATCCATGTATGGTAAAATATCGGCCACCTGCCCAATACGCAGGTAATAAAAATAACCGCCGCCGCAATTATCGGGCAAAAGGGCGCCGGGGTGCAACTGCACAAAATAAACCAGGTTGCTTTCGGCAATAGCGGCATCGGCCTTACCGGTTACAATATCGCCCACCAGCGAATTATACTTTAACGATGCCAGCGAAGCCACATCGGCCTGGTATTGCTTTTTTACCTGCGCCGTTAAAGCACTGTAAAATTGCTTTTCCTTTTCTGCATCCGAGTTGAGCAGGAACAGCATTTGCGGCGAGCTGCAACCTTTTTGATTGAAAATATACGTATCGTTATAAAAATTCCGAATCCAATCGTTCTTCTGCTTTTCGTTCATTGCAACAAACGTATCCATATTAACCAGCGAGTACGATATGCGGTTCGGAAAAACAACATCTTTGCACCGGGGCTTTGTTTGAAACTTTTTAAAAGTTTGCACCGTTTTATCGCCGCCCCACAATACCCGCGCATCGGCCATTTGCGAGAAATAGCTGTTTATCTCATCGTCGTGCGGGTAATTCACAATAGCTATGTAATCGCGCATCAGCGCATGTTCGCTTTTCTGCAATACCCGGTTCAGCGAATCAATCAGGTAATCGGTTTCCGGGTTAATATCCGATGAAATACGTATCACATTCCGGTTACCCGCCAGCAGCGAAATACAAATGGAATACACAAACATCGTATCCACATTACCGGGGCATACATGAAAAACCAGCCCCACCGGCACAGTGCGCACAGCAGGCTGCGCCGTTAAATGCAGGTTTTGTTTCCTTATTTCCTCCAGGCTTGCCTTGCGCAGCCAAAAACTTAGTGAAACTATTTCGGGGTTCTGCCTGAACTGTACATTGCTCAGCAACTCCGCCGATACCTGCTGAAAAAATGCCAAAGAACGCTCATCAAACAACTGCAAACTATAATTAAACGAAGACGGTACAATCCCCTCTGCCGCAACAGTTTTCCGTTCCGGTACCAATAGCATCATGTTCTTTATTCCGCTCATTAATTTATGCCACGCTTACGGCGTAGGTATCGCTACAACCACGCAACTCGGCCTTTTTAACCCTTCCCTTTACTGAAAAATATTTTCCTTTTCTGCCGCACCTGCAATCATCCTCGCCATGTATTACCCCTAAATCTTCTGTAAGCAACGAATGGCCCGGGTAACTTTCGGGCAAAATGCTTACTACCTGCAACAGGCCTTCCTCGCCAAAGGCCGCCGCCGAAAAATCTTCTGCCCGGCGGGTAACCACATCGGCAAAATTAGGCGTGTGCAAAAAACCGTGCTCACATTCCACAAACACCGAGCCCACCTGCTCCACCATGCCATAAAAGTTATAGCTATGTTGCAGCCCGAATTTTTCGTGTAGCTTTTGTTTAAAAATTTCGTTCGTAACGGATTGCTCCACCAGCTTTTTCCAGCCACCGCTATGTATCAGTATGGCATTGCTTAAATCAATTTTACCGGCAAACTCCTGCTGGTATAAATGCAGCCACAGCATAAACGTAAACCCGAAAATCAAAATCTTTTGCCCGTTATATTTATTCAAAAACTCTTTCAGCCCGCTTTCTTTTACCTGCATGTTTTCGTCAAGCATATAAAAATGGTCTTTGCCAAAGGTGCTCATGCCAACCACCCCGGCGCCGCGTGCACTGAACATTTGCCTGTTTTTAAGCAGGGCATCGCTATCCACTATCAGCATGGGGAGGCGCTGCTTGCCTAAAACAAACTGCATGATTTTTGCCAAGGCCAGTGTTTGGTTGCGCGCCGTTTCAGCATCTAAAAATATTTTGCTGGGCACACTGCCGGTGGTGCCGCTGGAGGTAAGCGTTTTGTATACTTTATCGTCCGGGATACTTTTCAGTTCAAAATTCTTAAAAGCGCTAACCGGCAAAAAGGGTATATCCTCCACCTTATTAAAAGCGCCGTGTTGCAATACATGGGCAATACGGGCATAAGGCGGGCAGTTATTAATATGGTAATGGTGCAACCGTTCCAGTTCCTTCAACAGCATTGGCTGCTTCACATCCCTGCCGGGTGCGT
>DASZPC010000508.1:0-6445 GCA_035550455.1 Chitinophagales bacterium
TACCCTGGCTTACCTTATAGGCGCCATCATATTCAGCCACTTCTTCGCCCATCAGAAATATATTTTTATCGCGGCGCATTTCTTCGCTCATCGCCTCGCGCAACGCTTCCCTAAACCTTATTTTTCTTGTTTCCATAATTACTTATTATAAGGGCTGGGGGGCCCTTCCTTGTCCCCCAAAAATAATCAAGGCCGGTAAATTCCGGCCCTGTTTGAGGTTTTAAATATGTTTGGGTGGCTGATGGGGTTCGAACCCACGACCAACGGAACCACAATCCGCTACTCTAACCAACTGAGCTACAGCCACCATGTTAGCGGGTGCAAAAGTAATTAACCTGCTTAAATATTAAAATGCCTAGGCAAGGATATTGTTTAAAACCAAACCCACGTACCCGGTAATTAACAAGGTGCGCTTGTTTAATTATAGTTAAGTAAAAATTATTGGCTTCTAATTAAATTTTTACGGGGGTTGTAACATATCGCAATTTTTACCGTATCAGAGTGTATATTTTATTACAAACAACAGTTTCAAAATATTAAACATCTACTATGTCTTTATCTGAACGCATTCGCAAAATAAGGGAGTACAGGGGGTTGAAACAGGTAGCAGTAGCTTCTGAAATGAATATCACCCAACAGGCCTACAGCTGGCTAGAAACCAAATCGGGCAATATTAAGGTAGAAACCCTTAAGCGCTTTTGCGAGGTAATGAAAGTTGATTTACCTTTTTTAATGGCCACCGAGATTCCCGTAAACAACGAAAACATGGAGATGTTTGAAAAACTAAACTACTCAGATGTATTTGAAGAGTATAAGAAGCTGAAAACTAAAATTGAAACCTACGAAGAACTGATACTCCGTAAAACGGTTTAAAAATAAAGCCTGCCAAAACACTAAAAGCCTGTTGCATAATGCGGCGGGCCTTTTTTTGTTACATATACCCCCCGGGTACATTAAAAGCTACAACTAACACAAGGATTTTTATATCTATTAACCCTATATGCCTGCCTTTGCCAATATCTGAGGCTAACTTTACGAGCGTCAGTAGTTATTAGCTTACCTAAACTTTGTAAAGCATGCAATTACACGAACGCATTAAACAAATACGCGAGTACCGTGGGCTTAAGCAAATAACCGTAGCCCACGAAATGGGGATTACCCAACAGGCTTATAGCTGGCTTGAAACTAAATCGGGCAATATTAAACTTGATACCCTCACCCGCTTTTGCAATGTTATGAAGGTGGAACTGCCATTTTTAATGGCTACCGATATACCTGTAACAGCCGAAAACCTGCAAACCTTCGACAGGCTTAATTATTCAAACATTTTTGAAGAATACAAACGCCTTAAAAACCGCCTCAAAAACTTTGAGGAAATGGTATTGGAAAAAGCCGTTTAGTTTTAATCAAACTCTTGGTATTCCCACACGGCGGTAACATAGTAGTCGTTATCTTCAATATATCCGCCATTTATTTTTAAGCAAAGCCTTAGTGCGTCTCCTTTACTGAAAGTCCAGCCCGTGGGTGCTGTGAACTCCAAATATTGCCCGTTATCAAGGTTGTAATAAGTGCCGCCCACAAATGTAGGGGTTGGGTTTGTGTTATCGGTTTGCCCAACACTGAGGCCAAAAGTGAAGTTACTGAGGTCGTAACCAGAATTGGAGTTATAAGAGGCTACCCGGATAATAATTTTAACCAACCTTCCGTTGTAAGGGGCAACCCAGGTTTGGTCTTTAGTCATGTTTCCGTCTAGTTGATCGTCAGCGGCCTCGCCGCCCGGAGATGGAAGCCAGAGTTGATGGTTACCCGAGCCAGACCAACTTGGTAGATTAAAAGAGTGGTGGGTTATGTACCGCATATAACCATACACCGTTCCATTTACTTCCAGTTTAGCATTTGGTGAACTGGTACCAATACCCACATTGCCGCCATTGTTGTAAATATTATTGTTGTCAACCACCCATTGCGTACCGTTCCAGTAAGTAGTATTGCCGGTGGCAGTGCCGTTTTGTAATAAGCCTGTACTACCGGTAGCACCTGTATTTCCTGTAGCCCCGGTGGGCCCTGTATCGCCATTTAAACCGGTGCTTCCTGTAACCCCTGTCGGTCCTGTCGCTCCACCACCTGCACCTGTAGGCCCTGTGGGGCCGGTATCGCCCTGCATACCCTGGTTACCTGTATCACCGGTTGCTCCTGTAGGGCCTGTATTGCCAGTAGCACCGTTTACTCCGGTACTACCCGCAGCGCCCGTTGCACCAGTAGGGCCTGTGGCGCCGCCACCCGCCCCCGTAGGCCCAGTGGGGCCAGTATCGCCCTGTGTACCTTGTGCACCAGTATTGCCTAATGGCCCTGTGGGGCCTGTGTTGCCCTGCACACCTTGCACACCAGTAGGGCCTGTATTCCCTGCTCCACCCTGGGCACCGGTTGCGCCTGCTGGCCCGGTTGCGCCATTAGCGCCGGTAACCCCTGTTGCCCCCCGTGGGCCTTGCGGGCCGGGGGCACTGTTAGCTGCATATAGGGCATAAGGAACACTTACTAATTGCGATGCGCCCATGTTGGTATAGTTACTGCCCCCATTAATATTTATTTCAACCTGTAGTATTTTAACTCCTGTGTTCCAGTTAACTACAGCAAGATTGCCAACACTGCCAATTTGTGTGTTTACCAGGCCCAACTGATTGGTTGTTAAATTCTGCGTTTCGGTAAAAACAGGGGTACCGCCAACTGAATCGTTGAAAATGGTAAACCTGAAACTTACATTATGGTTAGTCAACACCTGTCCCTGGGCATCGTGCACTACGGTTTGATACTTGAGCAATTGCGGCGATTGTGCCCATGATACAGCGCTAAGTATAACTAAAACAAAAAGGATAAAGCCTTTAAAAGAATTGGAGGGGATGTTTTGCATACAGGTGTTTTTTTGAAGAACACCAAGGTAGAAACTTATTTGGGGAATACTAATACTATATAACTAGTTTTTATCTGTAACTCAACCGCCTATAAACAGTTTTAAAACGAAGTAAAACAACCCACCCATTATGGCCGATGCTGGTATGGTCAATATCCATGCTACCACCAATTCGCCAGCCACACCCCATTTTACAGCATTAAGGCCTTTGGTCATACCTGCTCCCATAATAGAGCCGGTTATAGTGTGCGTGGTTGAAACCGGAATACCCAGGGCAGCGGTACTAAACAAAGTAGCTGCACCGGCGGTTTCAGCACAAAAGCCTTCAAACGGGCGCAACTTGGTTATACGTTGCCCCATGGTTTTTACAATGCGCCACCCGCCCAGTAAAGTGCCCATGCCCATAGCGGTATAACAGGCCAGGGCTACCCAGTTGGGCATTTCGCCATTCTTATCGGCATTGCCGGTTATTATCAGCGCAATCCAAATAAGACCCATTGACTTTTGCGCATCATTGGCGCCATGGCCAATTGAATATAGCGCTGATGACAGTAGCTGCAGGCCCCTGAAATATTTATCAACTTTTGAGTACGACATGTTTTTACAGATATTAATTACCACATTAGATATAATAAAAGCAGCAATCATACCCACAATTGGCGCCAGAGGGATAAACACAAGCGTGATGGTTATTTTATCGAGGTTTATAGCGCCAATACCAGCTTTAAAAATGGCGGCGCCTGCAAAACCACCCATCAGGGCGTGCGATGAACTGGTAGGTATGCCCCGCCACCAGGTAAAAAGATTCCAAATTATAGCCCCACCCAGGCCACCGGCTATTACAGTGAGGGTTACTATTTCGTGCTTTCCTATGCCACCCACCGTAGCCGCCACCTTATGTGCTGGAAGTATTTTAAATGCCACAAAATTGAAAAAAGCTGCCCATATAACCGCCTGGAAAGGGGTTAATACACGGGTGGAAACAATAGTGGCTATGGAGTTGGCAGAATCGTGAAAGCCATTGATAAAATCGAACCCTATGGCCAGTATAATAATAACGATGAGGAATGTTGACATCGGCAAGGTATTTGAAATAGCGCCCTGTTTAGGTGTTTTTTACAATAATGGTTTCAATTACATTGGCAACATCTTCGCACTTATCGGTGGCCGTTTCCATGTTCGAAAGCACTTCTTTCAGTTTAAATATTTTAATGGCGTCTTTTTCATTTTCAAATAAGGCTGCTACAGCATTGTCGAAAATATCATCGGCGTGGTTTTCAAGGCTGTTTATACGAACAATGGCTTCGCGCACCCTTACCACGTTGCTCATATCTTTAAGGCTGGCAACAGCTACATGTATTTCCTTGGCTGAATGTTCAATTAACTCGGCAAGCTTTTTCATGGCCGGGGTTGTTTCTTCAATTTTATAGGTACTTAGGCGCTTGGCCGAACCGTGTATAAAATCAACAATATCATCCAGCGATGAAGCCAGGTACGAAATATCTTCCCGGTCGAAAGGAGTTATAAAGTTGGTGCTTAGCTCGGTAAATATCTGGTGGGTAATATCATCGCCAACATGTTCAAGGTCTGAGATTTTACGGTCAAATTCAGGCCATTTTTCCGGGCTTGAGTTTATCATTTCATTAAACACCTTTGATATCTCTACCAGGTTATTCGAGGAAAGGGCAAAAAGCCGGAAGAAGTTTTTGTCTTTGGGTATAAAAAAGGAGAATAATTTACCGAATGCCATATTGATTAATTTAATGTTAACGCCGCAATATATTACGAATAGCGTAAACTGGCATAACTAAGTTGTAGATGACTTCGGGTTAGCTTACAGGTTGATTTGTTTTACGGGTAAAGGCAGTATTTATTCCCAAAACTTACCATCTTTGGGTAAAACAGAATTTATGGCAAATTCAGTATTTAGCAATGCGGTAGCTGTAATAACCGGGGCAGCATCGGGTATGGGCCGGTACATGGCTATACAGGCAGCCGAACGCGGGGCCTATGTTATTGCTTTAGATAAAAATGCCGATGGCCTTGCTGAGACCGAAAGCATGGCCAAAGCCAAAGGGCAAACTATAGAAACCAAAGTGCTGGATGTTTCAGATGCTGCAGCTATTGCAAAATTTGCAGAGGAGGCCACTTCGAAATTCAATAAGCGGAAGTTGATTTTAATTAACAATGCCGGTGTGGCGCTGCTAAGCGGCACGTTTGAGCACACCCCAATGGAAGATTTTGAGTGGCTGATAAATATTAACCTGTGGGGTGTAATACGCATGACCAAGGCTTTTTACCCCTATCTTATTGCCAGTAACGAGGGACATGTGGTAAATATATCAAGCGTGTTTGGGCTGGCTGGCATGGCTAATAACTCAGCCTATTGTACGGCTAAATTTGGGGTGCGCGGCTTTACTGAAACCATACGCATGGAATTAATGGGTACCAATATTGGCACTACTGTGGTACACCCCGGTGGTATTAAAACCAATATTGTAAACAATGCCCCTGCCCGTGGCAATTATGTAACCGAAGATATACGCAAAAAAACTGCTACCCGCTTTACCGAAATGGCTATGACCACTGCCGATAATGCTGCCCGGCAAATACTGGATGCTGTTGAAAAGAAGCAGGAAAAACTGGTTATAGGCCCAGATGGTAAATTAATGAATGTACTTACCCGCCTGTTTCCGGTTAGGTATACCAAAATCATGAAACGCCAGATGGATAAAATGATGGAAGGCGTGGAGCAGGGCAAATAACCTCAATACACCACTATCTGCGGTTTGTTGTTCAATATCCCTTCAATACGCTGCATCACTTCGTCAGTTAACTTAGGCAGGGCTTCCGGGCTTTTCAGGTTTTCTTCCAGTTGCGATACTTTCGATGCGCCAAGTATAACGGTTGAAACGTTTTTATTTTTTAAGCACCAGGCCAGGGCTAAATGTGTAAGCGAAATGCCCAAATCTTTAGCCAGTGCGCCCAATTGCTTCACCTTCTGCACTTTTTCAGCATCACCAACGGTACGTTCTTTCAGCCATTGCATATTGTCAAGGCGGGTTTTGCCATCGGGGGCAGGGGCATCGCCGGTGTATTTGCCGGTTAAAAAGCCTGCTGCCAGCGGGCTCCAAATGGTAGTGCCCAGCCCGAAAGTATCGTACAAAGACATATAATCTCCATCCACTTTGGCACGTTGCAGCATGTTATACTGCGGCTGCTCAACCACCGGTGCTATTAAATTATGCTTTGCCGCCCAGTAATGGGCCTCGGTAATTTGCTGGGCGTTCCACTCGCTGGTGCCCCAGTATAGTATTTTGCCCTGGGTTATCAGGTTATGCATGGTCCAAACCACTTCCTCAACCGGTGTATTAATATCGGGGCGGTGGCAAAAATACAGGTCCAGGTAATCGAGCTGCAAACGCTTTAAGGCTGCGTGGCAACCTTCAAAAATATGTTTGCGCATTAACCCTTTTTGGTTGGGCCCCGGGTTGGCTACCCTTCCCCAAAATACCTTTGAAGAAACTATGTAAGTAT
>DASZPC010000509.1:0-1690 GCA_035550455.1 Chitinophagales bacterium
ATACATTAAATAAATTTCAATCAATAAATATGGTAGAAGTAAAACCAGATGAAATTTCAGCGATACTGCGCGAGCAGCTATCGGGCTTTAAAAGCGCGGCTGAACTGGAAGAAGTAGGGACTGTGTTGCAGGTGGGCGATGGTATTGCCCGCGTTTACGGCTTAACCAATGCCCGTGCCGGTGAACTGGTGCAGTTTCAGAATGGCATTAAGGCCATAGTGCTGAACCTCGAAGAAGATAATGTAGGTGTGGTATTAATGGGCCCTTCGGATAAAATTAAGGAAGGCGATACCGTAAAGCGCACAGGCGTTATTGGTTCGGTAAAGGCAGGCGACGGTTTGGTAGGCCGCGTAGTGAATACCCTTGGCGAACCTATTGACGGCAAAGGCCCGATAACCGGCGATTTGTACGATATGCCACTGGAGCGCAAAGCACCGGGCGTAATTTTCCGCCAGCCGGTGAACGAGCCGCTGCAAACAGGTATTAAAGCGATTGACGCGATGATTCCTATTGGCCGTGGACAGCGCGAGCTGATTATCGGCGACCGCCAGGTAGGTAAAACAGCGGTGGCTATTGATACCATTTTGAACCAGAAAGAATTTTACGATAAAGGCGAGCCGGTTTACTGTATATATGTAGCCTGTGGCCAAAAAGCATCAACCGTTGCCCGCGTGGTAAAAACGCTGGAAGACAACGGCGCTATGGCTTATACAGTTATTGTATCGGCTTCGGCGGCCGACCCTGCCCCTTTGCAGTTTTACGCCCCGTTTGCAGGTTGTGCCATTGGCGAGTTTTTCCGCGATACAGGCCGCCCGGCTTTGATTGTATATGATGACCTTTCGAAACAGGCGGTAGCTTACCGCGAAGTATCGCTACTGCTGAAACGCCCTCCGGGACGCGAAGCTTACCCCGGCGATGTGTTTTACCTGCACAGCCGTTTACTGGAGCGTGCTGCCAAGATTAACAGCAACCAGGAAGTGGCATCGAATATGAACGATGTGCCGGATTCAATCCGCCATTTAATAAAAGGTGGTGGTTCGTTAACAGCACTTCCTATTATTGAAACACAGGCCGGCGATGTATCGGCTTATATCCCTACCAACGTAATTTCGATTACCGATGGGCAGATATTCCTTGAATCGGGCTTATTTAACGCCGGTATCCGCCCAGCTATCAACGTAGGTATTTCGGTATCGCGTGTGGGTGGTAATGCGCAGATTAAGGCCATGAAGAAGGTGGCCGGTACTTTGAAACTTGACCAGGCACAGTACCGTGAGTTGGAAGCTTTCTCGAAATTCGGTTCGGATCTTGATGCCGCCACTAAAGCGGTGTTGGATAAAGGCGCCCGCAACGTGGAAATTTTGAAGCAACCGCAGTTTACCCCATTTACTGTTGAAAAGCAGATAGCTATACTTTACATTGGCACCAAAAACCTGGCATCGAAAGTGCCGGTTAACAAAGTAAGGGATTTTGAAAAGGACTTTTTGAGCCAATTGGAAACACGTTTCCCTGAGTTGCTCAAAAACCTTCGCAACCCTATGACTGACGAAGTTGAAGGCCAACTGAAAAAGTTAGCCGAGGAGGTTTCGTTGCACTATGTTGCTAAATAAAAATTTAGCTAACCATATTAAAAAGCCAGGACAATTATTGTCCTGGCTTTTTATTTACTGTCAATAATTATTAGTCGTAA
>DASZPC010000510.1:0-1586 GCA_035550455.1 Chitinophagales bacterium
CGGCAGCCGGTATTTTTAAAAGGGCCTGGTAATAAATAGCTGCCAGCCGTGGGCTAAGGTCAGTATAGCCCGTTAGTATAGCCGAAAGCTCAGTAAAGCCGGCCGGGGCCGGTTCTATTTCGGGCGCATTCATATTTTATTTGTTTTATTTATTTACCCAGCACGTAATCCACCAGGTCTTCAAACAATACTTTTTCCGACTTGGTAATGGATGATTTCCACAGTTTTTCGGCGCAGCCGCTGGTTTTAAACGAGTTTTCACTAAAGTAAATAGCGGCGCCGATAACACCTGCAACAATGCGGCCACCTAAAGGCCCTAAATGGTTGCCACCCTGTGTTATTTCGGCTTCGCGCAAAACGTAATACCACAGCGGGGTTCTGAATATGTTGCATTCATCATAGTTGCCATCGTTATCCAGGCGGAAAAGTTTTTGCTTCTCGGCATCCGGTTCCACCTCTTTAATGGTTAGCTTTTTGCCTAACTCGGGCATTCCTTTTAAATTATCATAAACAAATTCGCCGTGCGAAAGGTCCACCTGCGAACTACGGACCAGGTTACGTTTAGGCAGGTTTTCAACCAGCTTATCGTTATCGGGTATAGTGCTTTCGGGCAAATCAAAAACCTTGTTGGTTACTACGGTATCAATGGCGTTCGAAAAAGGGCGGTCTTTCGATTTGATTGCAAAATATTTCCAATCAATAACGTGCTCGGGGGCCAGGGCCTTGCCGCCCGTTAAATCCGAAAGGTGCGTAGGGTCCTGCGGTGCAAATAAAGGTATCTCGGGTCCGCCGGTTTGTACGCGGTAACGGTCGCGCAACTGGGTATGGCCCATGCGGAAACTAATGGCAAATTCGTGCGGCATATTAAGTTGACCGCCGTGTGGCTTCTGGTCCAGTTCAAAATGCCGGGCATTATCCTCCAGCCGGGTACGTACCCAGGCCCATGATTTGCTGTTTACTACCGTAGGCAGGTAATCGTGCCATAAAAAACTTTGCCAGTTGCGTATTACTTCAACCCGTACCTTATTATAAATTTTGAAAAGCTCATCTTTCCTCAATGGGTCGTCGCAATTTTTCTCCTTTTTCAAGGCCGCAATCGCTTCATCCATCATCCGGTTGTGGATGCGTTCAACAAACAGGTGCACCTGCGATATCATCTGGTTTTCATCATTACGCATATCGCGTATATAAGCCACGCCCTTCTCGTTGCGTTCATGGTCGTAACCTATAACCTTGCAATCTTTATCAAGCACGGGCCTAAGCCTGAACTTCATGTTTGCATCCATTATATCTTCCTCATCACCATTGGTAAGGGCGTTCGAGCGGCTGTAAACGCTGTCCAGGTCAATTAATGCCGAAGCGCCGTTTTCAATATCGGGTCCGTTTTGCGGATCGAAAAGGCTTATCAGGTTTTGGGTTAAATCGTGATCAACAAACTGGCCCACAAAAGTCATAAATGCCGGCACCTTCTCGCTCGGTGTATTATCGTCCAGACCGGTTTTGGGGTTAATGGGGGTGGTTAACTTACCGGTGGCCGGGTTGGCAAGGTAAGAAAGCAACGGCCCATGCAGTTTATACGGCTTTGC
>DASZPC010000511.1:0-6100 GCA_035550455.1 Chitinophagales bacterium
CTTGCTTTGACCGGTTTTGTGGACGAATCGGGGAAAATTTGGAAGGGTTTTGCCGGGTTTATTCCGAAGACAGGCCGGGAAAAAAAGATTTTAACGGGTTTATAAAGCTCTTGCGTATTATAAATTTCTTTACTACTGCGGGTTGCTTTTACTGCATTTGATTGATTTACAATGCTCAATGAATATTTAGGATTAGCCCAAAGCGAATCCTTATCAATTGTTTGTAATTCGATTCTGGCGGTATCTAAAACGGAGTCGTTTGCCAGTGTATAAAGTGTATCTTTTTTTTCGTAAAAATTTGAAAACCAATAGTTTACGGTGTCAGATGAATGGTCGAAATACCACCAGGTATGCTCGGGCTGCCCTGTGGAACGGATGCTGAAGGTATCAATTTGACGATTGAAGTAAAGTTGCACCTGGCCAAGCCCTACTACATGGTAGCCTGCGTACCTGATGGTACCTGCCTTTTGCTGGAAGATATGAAGTTCTACGTTTTGTGGTACGGTGTCGGTTAGGTTCAGTATAGAATCGGTGAAGGCGATTTGCTCATTTGGCTGATCGAATATGTAATTATAGTTTTGGTCTTTTAAAGCATAAATGTGATAGCGCCCAGCCTTAATATTGTTGATACGGTACCCGCCGTTGTTATCGGTTTTGGCAAAGTAGTATGGTTTCTTGCTTATAATACCGTTCACTGAATCTTCAGGATAGAGCGAAACCACCACCCCATCAGCGGCGGTATTATCTTTCGCGTTCAACACTTTGCCACTTACTTTTTGCGAGTCGATAAAATCGCCGGTGGAGAAAACGTAAGTAAAGTTGTTTAGCACATTGCCTTCGTTTACGTCCTTGATGTCCTCTGCAAAGTTGATGGTGTATGTGGTGCTGTCGCGCAGGGGGCTTTTAAGTTTTATAACGAGCGTTTTGCCTGATATTTTAAAGTCGGGCCGTTCGGCCAGGGGAGGAGAGATGAGTGTTTGGGCAAAGCCGGTTGGCTTGATGTATTCGTCGAAAGTAATTTGTATTTTGTTAGACCTGAAATGCAGCGATTTATTGAGGGGGGAGATTTTTTTTACTGATGGGGGCGTGGTATCTTTTTTGCCGCCTTCGGGGGCTTTTTCGTTGGCGCAGTTGGTGAGGAGCAAAGCAATAAAGGCCGGGTAGATGAGCCGGTGAAGTGTTCGGATTAATTGCTTTGGATTGAACATTTTGCTTTAAATAATACCCATACAATCACCCCCTTTCCACCTTCTGAATCAGGAGGGCGAATAGAACAAACACACCCTGCTTGCCTTCCGGCTTGCGCACCCCTTTCAAGAGGGGAGAATCAAGGCGTTTTTTATCTTCCCATGTGTACCAGTAATACAGACATATCGGCGGGGGATACCCCACTGATACGGCTGGCCTGGCCAAGTGAAGTTGGTTTTATCTGGTTCAGCTTTTGACGCGCTTCGATGGACAGGGATTTTAATTGCTGGTAGTCAAACGAAGGGTCGAGATGGATGTTTTCCATCCGGTTCATTTTTTCTACCAGTTCCACTTCCTTTTCAATATAGCTTTCGTATTTCAGTTCAATTTCGGCACTGCTGGTTATTTCATTATTGTATCCAGCCAGTAATTCTTTTAGAGGTTGTATGGCTTCGGCCAGCAAGTTAAGGCTAACATGGGGGCGGGCCAGCACTTTATCGAGCTTTACGGTTTGTTTCAGTTCGGCACTGCCAATGGAGGCCAGCAGGCTATTTACCATATCGGGCGTAATACTGTAATCCCTAACAAAGCGGCTAATGGTTTCAATGGCTTGCTTTTTAGCTTTTACCGCCTCCAGCCTTTGATCATCAGCCAAGCCCAACTGGTGGCCCAGTTCAGTAAGCCTTAAATCGGCATTATCCTGACGAAGGAGAATGCGGTATTCGGCCCGGCTGGTAAACATGCGGTAGGGCTCTTCCGTGCCTTTATTAATCAGGTCGTCGATTAGCACTCCTATATAAGCCTCGGAACGTTTAAGCACGATAGGTTCCTGCTCATGAGCGGTTTTATGGGCGTTAATGCCCGCCATGAGGCCCTGGCAAGCGGCTTCCTCATAGCCAGTAGTGCCATTTATTTGCCCGGCAAAGAAAAGCCCCTTTACCAGCTTGGTTTCGAGGGTTTGTTGTAATTGAGTTGGGGGGAAATAGTCGTATTCAATGGCATAGCCGGGACGGAACATTTTCATGTTCCCGAAGCCGGCAACTTCCTTTAATGCTTTGTATTGAATGTCCTCGGGTAGGGAGGTAGAAAAGCCGTTGACGTAAATTTCTACGGTGTTCCAACCCTCAGGTTCAACAAAAAGCTGATGGCGTTCTTTATCGGCAAAGCGGTTGATTTTATCTTCTACCGAAGGGCAATAGCGCGGCCCCAGGCCTTTTATACGCCCGGCAAACATGGGCGATTTATCGAAGCCGGTTTTGAGTATATCATGCACTTTTTGGTTGGTGTAGGTCATCCAGCAGCAGAGGCCAGCACCCTCCTCTCTACCCTCCCCTCTCCGAAGGAGAGAGTGGGTATCGCCCCCTTCCTGATAGCTATCGTGATTTCTTAAATCATGAGGGGGGTTGGCTTTGTTTTTCCTGGAAATCGTTTTGGGTACATAGCCTTTTTTGAAGGAAAAGGCAGTGCTTGCCTGCTCGCCCCATTGTTCTTCCATCGCCTTGTAATTAAGGCTGCGGCCATCGATACGGGGGGGGGTGCCGGTTTTCATACGCCCGGCTTCAAAGCCAAGTTCGATTAATTGCTCGGTAATGCCATGAGCGGCTTTCTCGCCAGCCCTGCCACCGCCGAAATGTTTTTCGCCTATGTGGATGAGTCCGTTAAGGAAGGTGCCATTGGTTAAAACTACTGTTTTAGCGGGTATTTCGAGGCCCATAGAGGTGCGTACGCCACATATACGGCCATCCTTTATGAGCAGGCCACCCACCATTTCCTGCCAGAAATCGACGTTGGGCGTTTCTTCAAGCATTTGCCGCCAATAAGCAGCAAATAACATGCGGTCGTTTTGGGTGCGGGGGCTCCACATGGCAGGGCCTTTGCTGCGGTTAAGCATACGAAACTGCACCATGCTTTTATCGGACACAATACCTGAGTAGCCGCCCAGGGCATCGATTTCGCGCACTATTTGCCCCTTAGCAATGCCGCCCATAGCGGGGTTGCAGCTCATTTGGGCAATGGTTTGCATGTTCATGGTAATAAGCAGCACCCGGCTACCCATATTGGCGGCTGCCGCTGCGGCTTCGCAACCGGCATGGCCGGCGCCTACTACTATGACATCGTATTGTGGGAACATAATTACCCCCTCTGACCTCCACTAAAGGGGAGAGACATTTGTTTAAGCGGCAAAGATAAGGGAAAGCGGTAAAATGTATAAAGTGCGTAGCGGACTCACCCCCAAGAATGCAACCACCCCAACTCATATACAATTCAGGAGAGGAATAGAAAATGAAATTGTTCTTCGTGGAACAAGAAGTGGGGGTCGAAAGGGGTGAAAATGTTCTACGTGGAACAAAAGAGTTTCGGATTTGATACGGAATTGTGCCACGTGGAACAATTGTCCAACAGTGTCTGGTATGCACCTCGACTTCGTTCGGTCTGACAAGGGCGCGCTCGGTGTGGACCTTGGCTCTTGTCCACCTCGACTTCGCTCGGTCTGACAAGGGCGCGCTCAGTTTGACTTGGTGCGTCATGCTAAGCCCGCCCTCGCCATGCTGAGCGCAGTGGAAGCGTGATTATCCATTGCCTGGCGGCTGATAGTCTTTGCCGAAAGAGAAATTAAGATGGCTGGTGCTGTTTTTGCAGGCGGCGAGTTCGTGTAAAAGTGCACAGTTGCCCGCCATTAAGGCTTCTTTTTTATCGCGAGTCCATCCCTTTAATTGCTTTTCGCGGGCTATGGCTTGCTTGAAGTCGGTGTATTCTTCCCAATAAAGGAGTTTAACAGGGCGGCGGGAGTAGGTGTAGGCTGCTTTGTTTATGCCATTGTTGTGTTGTTGCAGGCGTATTTGGGGGTTGTTGGTTACGCCAATGTAATAGGAGCCGTCGCTGCAAGAGAGAATATATACATATAGGCGCTTTTGTGTTAACATAAGCAGTTGTAAATATATGTAATTAATTTGCATTTGGGAGAGGGCCTCGGCTGCGCTCGGCCTGACAAGAAAGCACCTCGACTACGCTTGGTGTGCACCTCGACTTCGCTCGGTGTGACAGGGGCGCGCTATGCGGAGCGCAGTGGAAGCGCCTTCAGCCATTCGTCCTCAGCTTTGCGCATGGCGGCTTTTTGGGCGGGGGGTTTATCATTATAACCCAGCAGGTGCAGTACGCCATGAAAGATAACCCGGTGGAGTTCTTCCTCGAAAGATAGTTTTAGTTTTTGGGCGTTTTCGGTTATGCGGGGTATGCTGATATAGATTTCGGCTTCGATGGTTTTTTCGGTTTCGGAGAGGGGAAAAGTGATAATATCAGTATAGTAGTTATGGTTGAGGAAACGCTGGTTGATATCGAGCAGAAACTCGTCGGAGCAAAAAACATAGCTGATGTTCAGCTTTTTGCCGCTGTGCTTTAGGGCCGCATTTTGGATAAAAGTTTTGAGCGCGCTTGTGTTGGGCAGCTTAAATTTAATATCGGCGGTATGAAAGGTTATGGGCATTGGTTTACCTGTAACCACCTCGTCCCGAACCCGGCAAATGGGTGCGGAACACTCCTCCTTAACAAGGAGGAGAATTTTGTGGTGGGGTTGGTTTGTATTGAGTTAAATGAATGCTGCAAAGCAAAGTAATAGAATTGATAAATTAGCAAAAAAGGAGGCTGTTTTATGGCGGCCGCAAAGCTTTTTAGAAAAGGAACAAAAAATACGGACACACCCCTGCTTGCGCCCCCCTCAAGAGGGAAGATGTGTTTGGTATATTAAATAAGTAGTTGCCAGGCAAAATAATAGAATTGATAAATTAAATCAGGCCTTTTGCGGGCCGCAGATTGAGCGATGGGCGCCTACGGCGAAACAGGAAAGCGGCGGAAATGTGAAAGAATATAGTGTAAAGCGTATTTATATGACTAAACAATATATTATATATTATTTGCACCAAACCAAACAATTAATTTTAAAAACACCATATTTATATTGCGCAGAATATTAATATGGAAGAAAAGGCCATACAATTTGAGGCAAAGCGGAAAAACCAGAGGAGCCTAGTTTTGTTTTTGGCGCTCTCGGTGTTTATAGGCTGCATGGCGATGCTTATGTTTAATTTTGCTTTTGGCGGCAGGTATGTGGATGCGACGGAATTTATAATGGGGGCAGTTTATTCGGTTTTTGCCCTGGCCGTGTTACAGCCGCTGCTGAACATGGATGATATTGCATTTTACGGCGATAAAATGGTTATTAAAGCGCCAACAGGAAATGTAAGAAAAACGCTTTTTTATAATGCGATTACCGGTTGGTGCGAGGTGCAGGTGCCGCACCGTTATAGCAAAGAAACGGTATTGATTATTTATGCCGATAATTATAAATATAAAGTTTCGGAGTGGGCTTTTGGCAATTATGACAAAATAAAGAAAACGATTGCGGGGCACGCGCCACAAGTGCCAGAAAAGAAATGGTGGACAAGAAGGCACGCCAGAATATTGGGCACTGTTTCGATATGTGCGGCACTGGTTTGTTTTAGCTGTTCGTATAAAAGCTGTAACAGCCCGGAGCGGATAATGACCGCTGATAATACAGTGAAGCTAACCGACAGACTTTTGGAGCCGCCCGTACTGCACCGGTATAAAGGGGTAACGAGTATTTCGTTCAGGCTGGTAAATTACCCGGATTTTGAATTTAGGGCCAGCGGTTTTAATGATGTAAAAGCCAGCAAGTTTTTGGATGCCATGGGTGAGGATGACTCGGTTACTATACGTGTAGCCCGGGATGTTTACCAGCGCAAGCTAACCCGTGAGCTGCCGCTAAGGTTTTGGGATAAACACGACCATTACGAGGATGTGGAGGTGGTTTCGGCAATGCACCGCGACAGGACGTTTGCCACTATAGAGGCTTATAATGCTGCTAACCGGGTTTCGAGCGCGGGTGTGTTGTTTA
>DASZPC010000512.1:0-6825 GCA_035550455.1 Chitinophagales bacterium
TTGAGTTAGTATTGATTCGCATATTGTGCATACATGCTCCGCATTTACAAATCATCGGCTGGTTCGGGCAAAACCTATACCCTTGTAAAGGAGTATATACGCATTGCCCTGACCCCGCGCGCACCTTCGGACGAAGTGCCAAAACGCACCGGCGACTGGCGGTTTAAGCACATCCTTGCCATTACCTTTACCAATAAGGCCGCCAACGAAATGAAGGAGCGCATTATCCAAACCCTTACACAGGTAAAGGACAACGCCCCGAAAGCAAAACAATTAATTACAGAACTGGCCAAAGAAACCGGGCTGGATGAGGCCATTGTAATTGACAAGGCAGGCAAAATGCTGCGCAGTATGCTGCATAACTACAGCGACCTTTCGGTTAGCACTATTGATAGCTTTGTACACCGGGTTATACGGGCCTTTACATACGACCTTCACCTGCCTATGAGTTTTGAGGTGGAAATGGACCGCGACCGGCTACTGGCAGAAACCATTGAAATACTTATGGACCGGTTGGGCGGCGATGATAACCCGGTTTCAAACGCAGTGGTGGAGTTTGCCGAATCGAAAATTGAAGAAGGCAAAAGCTGGAACCCCGAATTTGATTTAATAAACCTAGCTCGCGAGTTATTTAATGAAGATGCTTACCAGCATTTAGAGCAACTAAGTGCCTTTGACCTTAATAAAACCCGCGAGATAAGGGCCGGCCTGTATCAATTCTCCGGCGCCTTTGAAAAAAAGGTTTTTGAAGAAGGCGAAAAAGCCCTGCAATTAATAGCCGGAAAAGGGCTGGATGTTTCTGATTTTTACCAAACCAACAAAGGTATTTTCGGGTATTTTGCAAAATACGCCGCCGGCGAATTTCCGAAAGACATATTGGGGAATAGCTATGTTTTAAAAACCCTTAACGAAGATAAATGGGTGGCCGGGAAAGCCCCTGAGCATAAAATAACAGCTGTTGAAAGTATTAAAGCGCCACTAAGAAGCCATTACACCAACATTGCCGGGTATTTTGAAAAACAAGGCCCTGATTATTTTTTGGCCAAGCTATTACAGCGCAATTTCTACGCGTTTATTTTATTGGCCGATATTCAAAAGCTGATGGATGAATACAAGCGCGAAAACAACATACTGCACATCAGCGAGTTTCAGCGCAAAGTACACGCCATAGTGAAAGAACAGGATGCGCCTGTTATATACGAGCGCCTTGGCGATTGGTACGATAATATATTAATTGACGAACACCAGGACACCTCGGTGCTGCAGTGGCAAAACCTGTTACCGCTGGTTGAAAACACGCAGTTTAAGGACGAAGACAGCCTGGTAGTAGGCGATGGCAAACAGGCTATTTACCGGTTCAGGAACGGCAAGGTGGAGCAGTTTGCCGTGTTGCCCAAAATTTATGGAAGTGAGAACGACAGCCGACTAAAGGAGCGCGAAACAGCCATAAAAAATTATGGTACCGATGTAAAACAACTTGGTTACAATTACCGCAGCCGTAAGGAAATTGTGGATTTTAACAACAACTTTTACAATACCCTGGCCACCTGCAACGAATTGAAACATACTGAAATTTACGAAGGGCAGGCCCAAAAACAAGGCCGGGAAACGGGTGGCGGTTATATACGCATTGAGTTTTTACCGAACCCAAGCGCCGAAGAACGTTCAGCCGCATGTTGCACAAAAGTTGAATCCATTATAAGCGAAGCACGCGCTAAAGGGTATGGATTAAGCGATATTGCCGTACTTACCCGCAGCAACAAAAACGGTAGCCTTATAGCCTCGTACCTTATTGAGCGGGGCATACAGGTGGTATCGGGCGAAAGCCTGCTGATAAATAATTCGCCGGGGGTGCAGCTACTGCTTTCGGTGCTGAAATATTTTGAGCAGCGCGAAAATCACATAGCCCGTGCCGAAATGGTTTACTACATGCACCTGTTGCTGCTTCAAAAGCAATTCAGGTTTGAAAAATTCGATTTCAGGGCAGATGAAAACTCGTTTGAAGGCCTCGTTTCTGCACTGCTTAAAAAGGAATTTTACAGTCGTAATTTTTTGAGCCTTACCCTGCCACAGCTTATTCATGAACTGATTGTTTTCTTTGGGCTAAGCGATGACGACCCTTTTCTACAATTTTTTGCCGATGAGGCACTGGTTTACGCCGCCCGCAACCGCAGCAACATCCGCGAATTTTTGTTATGGTGGGAAGAAGTAAAACATAACAAAAGCATTGTGTACCCCGAAACACTCGATGCAGTTAAAATAATGACCATCCATAAATCGAAGGGGTTACAGTTTCCGGTAGTAATTTTAGCCGATGCCGACTGGCCCCAGTTGAATACAAAGAAAAATTTTTGGGTGGCTTTAAATAAACCCTGGCTAAAAGATTTCAACCTCGGCGTTTTGCCGGTTCGTAAAGATGTATTGCAAACCGAATTTGCCCCGCTTTACGAAGAAGAGGAAGCCGCTTCTTTTCTGGATATGCTGAACCTGCTTTATGTGGCCACCACCCGCCCCGAGGATATGCTCTATATCCTTTCCACTGAATTATCGCGCGAGCCGGTAAAAAACAATTCGATAACCGCATTGCTGGTTACTTTTCTGAAACAGCAGAACCTGTTTGAAGGCTTTAAGGCTTATGAATTTGGCGATATTACCACCACCAGGCCGCACAGCAAAAGTGATGGCGAAAGGAACCTTTACCCGAAAGGCGCCGCATTTACAAACCGAAAAACCGGTCGGCAGGTAAGCATACATAAAAATTCTCGCCTTTTGTGGAGTGAAGAAACATTGGGCCGCATTGAACGGGGCAACCTGATGCATCAAGTGCTGAAACGCGTTCATTACGCCAGCGATTTACCACTGGTGCTTTCAAAAATGATGCATGAAGGCTTTCTCAGCGAAACAGAAAGGGGCCAGCTTTTAATTACACTTGCCGCTTTGCTTGATAATGAACGCCTGAAACCCTGGTTTAACCCGCCTTGCTTTATTATTAACGAGCGTGGTTTGGTGCATAACAACCATACCAAAGTGCCAGACCGGATAGCCACGTTGGGTGGTAAAGCAGTGGTAATTGATTACAAAAGCGGTAAACCGCACAGCAACGATAAAAAACAAGTGGAAGAATATGCGGCCCTTTTAGCCGGGTTTGGGTTTTCAGAAATAAAAAAAATGCTGGTGTACCTGCAGGAAGGCGCCATTGAAGAAATATAAATGGAAAAATTCCTTACAAAAACCGCAACCCATTTAACTGCCCTGCATGGCAGTAATATGGCCAATGTGTTGGTGCTTATGCCCAACCACCGTAGCGGCTTGTACCTGCGGCAGGCGTTGGTTGAAACCATGCCGCAGCCCGCATGGCTGCCTCAAATAACCACCCTGGCCGATTGGATTACCAGCCAAAGCAAACTGGCACTTATTGAGCCGCTGGAACAGGTGCTTGAACTCTATTCGCTATACAAGCTAAACGGCGGCGATGAAAGCATTGATGAATTTATACCTGTAGCAAGGGTAATGCTGGCCGATTTTGACGAAGTTGATAAGCAACTGGCCGCCCCCAATGCCTTTTTTGATTACCTGGTTAAGCTGCAATCTTTAAAAGTATATGTGCCTGGCGAGGAACCAACAGAGTATGCCATAAGGTACCGCAAATTCTGGGACATCTTTAAAGCCCTTTATTTTGGCCTTCGGCAATCGCTTGAAGAAAAAGGAAAAGCATACGAGGGCATGATATACCGCCATGTAGCCGAAAACCTGCCCCAATTAACCTTGCCCAAACTAAGCATATATGCTATTGGCTTCAGTGGTCTTTCAAAAAGCGAAGAAGCGGTTATAAAAACACTCAAAAACACCTTTGGCGCTCAAATAATATGGGACACCGATAAATACTATACCGCCGATGATTACCAGGAAGCCGGAAGCCCCTTCAGGCGTTACCAGCGCGAATGGCGCCTTGAACCCGGCGACTGGGAAACCGACTTGCTTTCCTTTGCCCCTAAAAAAATAAACATAGTAGGGGTGGCTAAAAGCATAGGGCAAACCAAAGTGGTGGCCGATATTATTGTAAACAAACTTCAGCTAACAGAAGCCGAAGAGAAAGAAACCGTAGTGGTTTTGCCCGATGAAAACATGCTGAACCCGCTGCTGGCGGCGCTTCCCGCCGGCTCAGGCGCATTGAATATTTCAATGGGTTTTCCGCTGCGCGATTCGCCGGTGGCCGAGTTGCTAAAAGCTATTTTCAGTATGCACGATAATGTGGTACGGTTTAAATCTAAAACAAGCAGGCAGGTACGGTTTTATTACAAAGATGTATTTGATATACTGCATCACTCCTACACAGCCTTATTAATACCCGATACTAAAAACACAGCGCATTTTATTGAAACCGTACGCCGGCGCAACCAAATGATGGTAAGCACTGCTTCGCTGGCCGGTGGCTTTCAGGGCACACAGTTTGAACACCTGTTTTGGTACACCGAAAGCGTAACCGAATACCTCGATAACCTCCTTAAACTCGCCGATACGCTCAAAACACATTTTTTAAAATTAACCCGGGATGAAACACAGGATTTAACCATCGATATCGAATTGCTTTACCACGTTACCAACCAGCTAACCGGGCTTAAAACCGTGCTTGCGGCAAACGATTATGGGCTCGGGGTGCAATCGCTGCGCAAACTATTAATGGACTCCCTGCGCTCGGTAAGGGTGCCTTTTGAAGGCGAACCCATCAAGGGCCTGCAAATAATGGGGGCGCTTGAAACCCGTTGCCTCGATTTTAAAAATGTAATCATCCTTTCCATGAACGAAGGGAAATTCCCTGCCGATAAAATGCAGTTTAGCTACATCCCCTTCGAAATGCGCCACGAGTTCCTTTCCACCTATCGTGAGCGCGATGCAGAATCCGCTTATCTTTTCTATCGGTTACTGCAACGCGCCGAAAATGTTTACCTGGTATATAATACCGAAAGCGACGACCTTGGCGGGGGCGAAAAAAGCCGTTTCATTTTACAACTTCAGCACGAGTTAAAAGCCGCGAATAAAAATGCGGCGATAGAGGATTTTGTTTACTCGGTCGATCCCCCTCCCGCCATTCCCGAAGATGATATTGTTATTCATAAAGATGAAGAACTGCTAAATAACCTTGTTGATAATTTAACCGGTTATGGCATTTCTCCCTCGGCAATAAACACCTACATCAATTGCAGCCTTCAGTACTACCTGCGCTATGTTGCCAAACTTCACGAAAAAGATGAAATTGAAGAAAGCATTGAAGCCGCCTCGCTCGGTTCGGCAGTGCATTATGTTTTAGAAAACCTGTATAAAGAAATGCTGGATAAGCCACTGTCTGAAAAGTTTGTGGACGAAACATCAAAAGATACAGCACGCATTGAAACCCTCCTCCGCGAATCATTTTCAAAGCGTTTCGATGCCGAAAGCCTCCAGCATGGCCGTAACTACCTGCTGTTTAAAGTTTGCCTCAAATTAATTGATGAGTTTCTGAAACACGAAAAAGCCAATTTGAAGCTCCTTTCGGAAACCGGCGGCAATATGAAACTGCTGATGCTTGAAAACGAGCTTACTGCCACTGTAAACGTAGCCGGTAAACCCGTTATTATTCGTGGCAAAATTGACCGGGTGGAGCAAAGCGGCGGCTCTGTAAACATTGCCGATTATAAAACTGGCACGCCCGATGGCAGCCTTATTAAAAGCGATGATATTTCCCTTTTTGCCACCGACCCTCAATTTGCCAAAGCCATGCAGTTACTTACCTATGCCTGGCTTTATGCGAAAAATAATAGCGGTAACATGCCGCTGCGCTCTGGTATTTATTGGCTGCGCCAAATGGCCGGAGGTTTTGATGCGTTAAGCTTGGCGGGCAACGAAATTATTTCGCCGCAAATGCTCGAAACATTCCAGCAGGTACTACAAAACACCATTGCCGGGTTAATTAATCCCGATGTACCTTTTACCAAAACCACCGACCCTGCCCGGTGTACCAATTGCGAATTTGCCGGTATTTGCCGCCGCAACCTCTAAACATTCCCCCTTACAAAAATTTGGGGTAGCCAACAGCCTGAGCCTTGTAACATAAAACCCCTGCTTCCGTAAATAATATTATAAGTATTCAGATTATCAACCAATTAAACCAGTTTAAAAAACACAATGTACTTGTAATCCAACACAAACACCCATGAGTATTGCTAACCACAACCCCTACCGCCTGCTGGATTTTATACCCGATAAACCACCATTCAAATTGCTTCCGCTATTGCTAATCGTGCTGTTTGTTGTTATTTCATACCACACTAAGCACCACCTGCCGGTGTTTATCAGTTTGGCCCGCTAAACCCTGGTTACAAAAACATTAAAATAGAGTTCACCCAAATTTGCGTAACCGCAATGAACAGAGTGCCGCGTGCTTTCAAAAACCGCGGCCCTTTTTTTTCACTGATTTTCGATTACGTTTGCGCCTTCAACAACCTTCTTTTTGAAACCATACAAAGCAGTCCTTATTGTTTTAGCCATTGTTGTTGCCGACCAGGCACTTAAAATTTGGGTAAAAACCCACATGGTGCTCGATCAGGAAATTTTCATCACCCAATGGTTCAGGATACATTTTGCCGAAAACCGCGGCATGGCCTTTAGCATGGAACTTCCCGGCGCCTTTGGTAAAATGTTGCTAAGCCTTTTCAGGCTGGTAGCGGTAGCCTGGGGCATCTGGTTTATTAATAAACAAATAAAACAGAAAGCCCACTGGGGGTTTATTACCACTTGTTGCATTATACTGGCCGGGGCGTTGGGCAATCTTATTTATGGCGCCGTATA
>DASZPC010000513.1:0-2399 GCA_035550455.1 Chitinophagales bacterium
AAGCCACTGTTTTTGCCTGCGAACTGGCTGCTGAATACCGGCAAAAATTCAACAAGGATATTTTTATTGATATGGTTTGCTACCGCAAGCATGGCCATAACGAAAGCGATGACCCTAAGTTTACACAGCCCGGTTTATATAAGCTGATTGAAGCCCACAAAAACCCGCGCGATGTTTACTCGCAACAATTAATTGATCAGGGCGCTATTACTGCCGAAATAGCCAAGCGCCTTGAAAAGGAATTTTGGGACGAATTGCAACAGCGCCTGAACCTGGTAAAGGAGAAACCCCTCCCATACAAGCCGCAGCCTACCGAACTGGCCTGGCAGCAGTTGCGCAAAGCTACTATTGAAGATTTCTTCCAGTCGCCCGACACTTCTATTTCAAAACAAACCGCCGAGCTTTTAATCAATGGCCTGAACAAGGTGCCCGCAGGTTTTGTACCACTTAAAAAAGTGAAAAAATACCTGGAAGAGCGTAAAAAACTAACGCTCGATGAGGGCAAAATAGACTGGGCCGCTGCCGAGTTAATGGCTTATGGCTCCATACTGCTGGAAGGTAAAGATGTGCGTTTAAGTGGCGAGGATGTAAAGCGTGGCACTTTTACGCACCGCCATGCGGTTATTACCGATGAAAATACAGATAAAGAATATTGCCGCCTGTGCAACCTGGCCGATAAGCAAGGGCGCTTTTTTATATACAACTCTTTACTGAGCGAATACGGCGTACTAGGTTTTGAATACGGCTACTCGCTGCCACACCCCGATGCCCTGGTATTGTGGGAGGCCCAGTTTGGCGATTTTGCCAATGGCGCACAAATTATTATTGACCAGTTTATTGCCAGTGGCGAATCGAAATGGAACAAGAACACCGGCCTGGTGCTTTTACTGCCGCACGGCTATGAAGGCCAGGGGCCCGAGCACTCATCGGCACGCCTGGAACGCTTTTTACAAATGTGCGCCGAAATGAATATGGTGGTGGTTAACATTACCGACCCTGCCAATTTTTTCCATGCCCTGCGCAGGCAGTTGGCATGGCCTTTCCGCAAGCCGCTTATTGTTATGTCGCCAAAATCGCTGCTACGCCACCCGCGCTGTATGTCGCCGTTAGATAATGTATTGAAAGGCGGCTTTGAAGAGTTAATTGTGGATGAACCCAAAAGCAAAAAGGTGCGCAAAATACTTTTCTGCAGCGGCAAAATTTATTACGATTTACTGGAGAGGAAAGAGCGCGATAAACACGATGATGTGGTAATAGCACGTATTGAACAGCTTTACCCATTGCCGCAGGATAAAATGATTGCCCTGGCCGAGAAATACCCGAAAGCAGAGGTATGGTGGGTGCAGGAAGAATCGGAAAATATGGGCGCCTGGTACTTTTTGCTGGCAAGGTTGCACGAAAAACTGCCTATGCGGGGTATAGCCCGTAAAAACGCAGCTTCTACTGCCACCGGCTTTAAAAAGGTGCACATGGAAGAACAGGAAGTAATTTTGAAAAGGGCATTTGAGTAATTTGAAAATGGGAAAACGGATTTTGTATTGTCTTAATACCTGATACTAACTACTTAATACTGAAATATGACAGAGCTAAAAGTTCCCGCAGTGGCCGAATCAATTACCGAAGTAACCCTAAGCCGGTTTTTGGTAAAAGATGGCGACTATGTTGAAATGGACCAGCCGGTTTGTGAACTGGAAACAGATAAAGCATCGCAGGAAATACCCGCGCCGGTAGCCGGTGTGGTTAAACTGGTGGCTAAAGAAGGCGACGACCTTAAAATCGGCGCTTTGATTTGTAATATTGACGAAAGCGCCGCCAAGCCTGCTTCATCCCAAAAAGAAGAGAAGCCGGTTGTAGAAGAAAAGAAAAAAGAGAAAGTTGAGGAGCAGCCCAAAGCTGAAAGCTCAAAGCCTAAAGCAGAGAAAGAAGAAAAAACCTCCTACGCCGCCAACACCCCTTCGCCCGCCGCTAAAAAGATTTTAGATGAAGGCAATGTTTCAAATAAAAATGTAAAAGGAACCGGTGTGGGCGGGCGCATAACCAAACAGGACGCACTGGATGCGGTTAAAAATAAACTAACTGGCGGCAAAGAAGCTTTCAGCCGCAACGAACGGGTGGAAAAAATGAGCCGCTTGCGTAAAACTGTTTCCGACCGGTTGGTGTATTCCAAAAACTCAACCGCCATGCTCACTACTTTTAATGAGGTGGACATGAGCGCCATCAATAAAATACGCGATAAATACAGCAAGGCCTTCAAAGAAAAATACGAGGTAAACCTCGGCCTTATGAGCTTTTTTGCCAAAGCCTGTTGTCTGGCTTTAGAGCAATTCCCGGCTGTTAATGCTTACATAGAAGATGGCAATATTATTTACCATGATTACTGCGATATTTCTATTGCAGTT
>DASZPC010000514.1:0-2838 GCA_035550455.1 Chitinophagales bacterium
TATCTTTTGCTTCGGCTACCACCTTCTTCACATCGCCATTATCATTATCGCGTATGTACTCCAGCATTTCCAGTACTTCCTGGTTGGCACCACCATGGCGTGGCCCCCACAAGGCGGCTATACCAGCGCCAATAGAAGCATATAGGTTGGCATGAGAAGAACCTACTATACGCACCGTTGAGGTTGAGCAGTTTTGCTCATGGTCGGCATGTAATATCAAAAGCTTGTTCATGGCATCAACCACTACCGGGTCTACCTCATAGTCTTCAGTTACATTGCCGAAAGTCATGTACAAAAAGTTGGTAACGTAATCGTATTTGTTCTGAGGGTAAAGCACCGGATGGCCCTTGCCTTTCTTTTGTATCATAGCAGCAAGGGTGGGCATCTTTGCAAGTAACCGGATGATGGTAAGATTTGTCGCTTCGGGGCTCTTATTGGGGTTTAAAGAATCGGGATAGAAGGACGAAAGCGCCGCAATCATAGTCATTAACTGGCCCATAGGGTGCGAACCGGTAGGGAACACCTCGAAAACCTTCATCAGGTTTTCATGAACCAAAGTGTGCTGTGTTAAACTGTTTTCAAAAGCCGCCAATTGTGCAGCATTGGGCAATTCGCCATAAAGCAGTAAGTACATTACCTCGGTAAACTGTGCTTTTTCAGCAAGGTCTTCAATATTATAGCCGCGGTAGCGCAGTATGCCCTTTTCGCCATCCAGAAAAGTAATATTGCTGATAGTACTACCCGTGTTCTTATAGCCCTCATCAAAAGTTACATAACCGGTTTGGCCCCGTAATTTCGAAATATCAAAGGCCTTTTCGTTTTCAGTGCCGGTAATTACAGGGAAATCATAACTTTTGTCGTTGATGTTGAGGGTAACTTTTTCAGACATAACACGCTTTAATATTGGTTAGAAAAACTCAAGCGCGCCAAAAGTAATAAAAGCGAAAAGAAATTAAAGCGTGAATTAATGAAAACCTTGTCCCAAAATGCCTAAAAATTGAGGGCAAGGCCCAAAGCCCCGCTGTCAAGCACGCCCGATTGCAGTTCCATCCAGCGTTTACGGGTTTTAAAATCAAGTTTGTTACGTACGCCAAAAGCGCCTAAAACTATACCACCGGCAATGCTTATGCCACCAAATGCCAGGTATAGCGTGCCCTGCTTCTGGTTGCGTTGTACATCGCTCGCCGGGTCGGTACTGTTAGGGGCTGCGGGGGTGTTATACGTTTTTACCCCTTCATATATTAAATAGGCTCCTACACCACAAAGGCCTACTCCACCTGCTATCATCAGGTTGCCCGATGTATTCAGCTTTTCTAAATAAACCGTATCGCGGTGGGTAAATGTATGCGCAGGTTTTTCCGCCTTCAACGAATCGGTTTGCGCGTAAATGCCTGTTACAAAAAATAGCAATAAGCCTAAAACCTGCAAAGCCTTCATGCGCCAAACATAAAAATGATTCATAAATAGCTTGTCATACAACTATAAAACCCGGTTGCCTGATTGGCATACCGGGTTTTATAGTTGTAATATATAAGTTGCTTATGGCCTGGTTGGCCCCACTACAGCATTGCCTGTAAGGGTTACACAACTACAACCATTTCCGTTAACCGAGTATCCGGCAGCACCACCCTGGCCTGCAGGGCAAACCCCTGTACCGGTTGTTGCTGTTCCACCATTTGCACCCGCCAGGCCTAAAGCGCCACCGGCACCACCGGCACCTGCGTGGCCGGCCCCTATACCAAATATGCCCGAGCAGCCACAGCCACCGCCATTTTGTGTAGGCCCACCTGCACCACCAGTAGTGGCAGTTCCATTAGAACCTCCGCTACAACCTGCATTAGCGCCACCTGCACCAGGCGAGCAACCTGCACCACCACCACCACTACCACCCGGGGCGGTACCGGTAAATACACAGGCACTTAAACTGGCGCCGCTAAGCGCAGCACCGGCGCCACCACCACCCCCACCGCTGGAAATGGTTCCGTTATTAATAATTTTAGTATTAATGCTTGAAGCTATAAATATGGCATCTCCTCCATTTTGGCCATTAGCAGTCGGGCACGATGAAGACGTTAGGTTGCCGGGGTCAACGCCACCTGCACCACCTGCACCGGTTATAGTACCGTTATTGATAATGGTCAGCGAGCCGCCTGCTGGTATGGCCCCTGTGGTAATGGCCGGCAAACCGGCGTTCGCACTACAAATTGTTACCCCTGCATCAATATAAATAGTATCGCTGCCCGCACAATGCCCAGCGCCTATTAATGACGCCAAATCAAGATTGCTCTGGCTGGTAGTAACGTGTATAGGGGTAGGCGGGGTTATAGTTAAGGTATAGGTGGCATAGCTTGATGTTACACCAACCATAGCCTGTACCGTAATAGGATAAGTGCCTGCAAGCGGACAATTTGAAGTAATGGTCATAACCGTACTGCCGGGTATGGCCAGGTTAGTGGTACCAAAACTAACGTTAATGGTACCCGGTGCACCGGTAGCGCTTAATATGGCCGTACCGCCGCTGTTGCCGCAGGCGCTTGAATTACCTATTGAAACAAGGGCTTGCGAAATATAACCACCTGAAGTTAAACTGCCTGCCGAAATAGTGGTATCGGTTGGGGTAAGGGAGAGATCAAACCCAAATACCACCAGCGTATAAGTAAGCGTTTGTACAGTGGAACCCGAAGTGGCTAATATGGTAATAGTATATGTTCCTGAAGCAGCGCTCGGTAAAGCAGTAAATGTCATCACCGTAGTGTCGCTGGTGTTAGGTGTTACATAGTTGTTAGAGAAACTTACCAATACCCCTGCTGGCACACCAATAGCTGAAAATATTACCGG
>DASZPC010000515.1:0-2545 GCA_035550455.1 Chitinophagales bacterium
TTGCCCCGGGCAATGCCGGTACCGCCCAATGCGGCGAAAACGTTGCCATAAGTGTTAACGATTTTAAGGCCATTGAAACCTTTGTGCTGAGCGAAAAAATTGAAATGGTGGTGGTGGGCCCCGAGGACCCGCTGGTAAACGGTATTTACGATTACTTTACCAGTAACGAAGCACTTAAAAGCATACCGGTTATTGGCCCTTCAAAAACAGGGGCCATGCTGGAAGGCAGTAAGGCTTTTGCCAAGCAGTTTATGAAACGCCACAGCATACCCACTGCTGCTTATGATGAGTTTACTATTGATACTTTGCTAGAGGGTTTTGATTTTGTGGATGAGCAGGAACCGCCTATAGTTTTAAAAGCCGATGGGCTGGCCGCAGGAAAGGGTGTTTTAATTTGCCCCGACCACGGCAGTGCCAAAGATGAACTGCGCGCTATGCTTGAGGGACAGAAATTTGGCGCAGCCAGCGCCAAAGTGGTAATAGAACAGTTTTTAAAAGGGATTGAATTTTCGGTGTTTGTGTTAACCGATGGCGTTACCTATAAAATACTGCCCAACGCCAAAGATTACAAGCGCATTGGCGAAGGCGATACGGGGCTTAACACCGGTGGCATGGGTTGTATATCGCCGGTGCCGTTTGTTGATGAGGCCATGATGCAAAAAGTGGAGGAAAAGGTGATAAAACCCACTATTGATGGCTTGCAGAAGGACGGTATTATATACAAGGGCTTTATTTATTTCGGGTTGATGAATGTAGGGGGCGAGCCTTTTGTAATTGAATATAACTGCCGCATGGGCGACCCTGAAACCGAAGTGGTGTTTCCGCGCATTGAATCAGATTTGGTGCAGCACCTTAAAGCACTTGCCGAAGGCAACCTTGCTACAGAAAATATAGTAGTTGATAGCCGCGCTGCCGCCACGGTAATTGTGGCTTCAGGCGGGTACCCTGAACATTACGAAAAAGGAAAAACCATTACCGGGCTTCAAAATATTACCGGTTCTGTTGTGTTCCATGCCGGTACAAAGCAGGATGGCGAAAACATTGTTACCAATGGCGGTCGGGTGCTGGCGGTTACCTCGTTTGCAAACAGCGTAACCGAAGCAGCAGCACAATCAAATGCGGCTATTGAACAAATAAATTTTGAAGGGAAATACTACCGCCGCGATATTGGCTGGGAGTTTAAATAAGCCGCCTACAGCTTTATTAATTTACGTACCACATTGCCCTGCGCCGAAGGTATGCGCAGTATATATATACCCGGTGCGGTATTCATGGATATATCGGCACTGGCGGTTGCAATTTGCATTTTATAAACCAGCCTTCCGTTTACATCGTACACCTCAAGCGGTGCACCTATAAAGTTATAGCCCAGGCTAATGTGCCACTGCCCGTTGGTTGATGGGTTGGGATAAACGTTAACCTCGTTTGCACTGCCCACGTTTGGTATGCCGGTGGTAATTGCATTGGCGTGGCAGCTATCGCCGGGGCCAATACTCTGCACAATGTAGTTGGGTATAGGGGCATCGCCCAGTTGCAGCAGTTGCTGGTACGAAAGGCTTTCGCGCCCAGCCGACTGGCTGGTTACTATGGCATGGCAAATAAAGGTCAACGTAAAATTACCCGAATCGGCAGCAGTGCCGCTAAGCAACACACAACCACTTGAATCTCCGGACAGTATCATGGGAGAAGGATTGGTGCTGTAGGTTATGCCCGAGGGCAGGCCTACAATGGAATCAATAAAAACCGAGTCAATTAAAACCAAGCCATGAAAGCGGTCGGGCATGTTAATTTGAAAAACACCGCTGAAAGCAGAACCGGTTACCATGCATGGAAAAGAATCGACCGGCGGATAAATAAAGCCCGAATCAACAGCTGTTGCACTTGGGTAGCAACTTTGCGAAATAGCAAAGCCGGAGAACATGAAAAGTAAAATAAAACTCAACAATACCTTTCTCATTCTCCGGCTTAAATGCTTATATCTTCTGTTCAATTAAATTATTCTACTGAAATACGGCGCGATGCAACACCCTGGGCAGTGCGTAATTGCAGCACATACAAACCTTTGCTAAACTGGGTCATATCAACACTGGTGCTGTACAAACCCAAAAGATCGATGTTCTTTGTGTAAACTTCCCTGCCGGTCATATCCATAATAACAATCTGGCCGTTAATGCGGCTGCCAGCATTCAGGTTAATCTGGAATTTACCGCTGGTGGGGTTAGGGAATACCTGCATAATTACATTCAGGTCTTTGTTAAAGTCGCGTATACCGGCTACAGTATGGCAGGCATCGCCCTGGTTAATCACATCAAGGTAGTAATCAAAGCCAGAAATCTGGTTCAACACACCGGTATAAGTTTGCTTATTATAAGGGGCAGGTATAGGCGAAGGAAGGGTAGCCCATATAGTTCCATACCAAAGCAGGTTATAACGGCCTGTAGGGGCAGTAGTGGTGCCAGTCATATTCAAACAGCCGTTTTGTCCGCCATTTAACCGGCTGGGGTTTTTGCTCCAAGTTAAACCCTCAGGAAGGTTAATGATAGAG
>DASZPC010000516.1:0-1939 GCA_035550455.1 Chitinophagales bacterium
ATAACATATTGGTGCCATTCATCAAGCAGCATAAAAGGAACAGTAAAAAGTACGGCTGCCCCAAAACGGCGCGTAAATGGAAACAATAAAAAGCTGAGAATGGAAAACTCGAAAATGTGAATGATTTCGATATTCATTTCAAACATTACCCTGAAATGGATAATGATAAAAGCAATTGACGCAAAAAGATAGATGAGTTGAAGATTACGGTTGGGTGTTTTTGTTTTTAAAGCAGCAAGTAAATAAGCTGAACCACCAAGCCCAAGCAGCAAAGTGATTACTAAAACAGTGGCATTATAAACCGGTAACGAAAGCGAATGCTGTACTAATACCGACAAGTTAGCCACATAAGGGTGCATAAAGTATATAAAAACGAAATAACCGGTAGCTATTACCGCATTGGCAATACGGTGTTGTTCCAGCCAGTTAACAGCCTTCTGTAAATAGTTATTATTTGGCATGTTATATATCCAACCCAAATTCCTGCGCGGTTTTCTTAGCCAGTTCGTAACCTGCATCAGCATGGCGGATAACACCAAGGGCGGGGTCGTTGTGCAATACGCGTTTTAACCTGCGCTTGGCATCGTCAGTACCATCGGCCACTATTACCATACCGGCGTGCAGCGAGTAACCCATGCCAACGCCGCCACCATGATGGAACGAAACCCAACTGGCGCCGCCTGCAGTGTTTATCAAAGCATTCAGTATGGGCCAGTCGGCAATGGCATCGCTGCCATCCATCATTGCTTCTGTTTCGCGGTTAGGCGATGCTACTGAACCGGTATCGAGATGGTCGCGGCCAATTACTATGGGGGCTTTAACCTTACCTGTTTTCACCAGTTCGTTAAAAGCAAGCCCTGCCAGTTCCCTGTCGCCCATGCCAAGCCAGCAAATACGGGCGGGCAGGCCCTGAAACGCAATTTTCTCCCTGGCCATATTCAGCCACCGGTGCAGGCCTTTATTATTGGGAAACAATTCTTTCAGTTTTTCATCGCAGGTGTATATATCGTTTTCATCGCCGCTTAAGGCCACAAAGCGGAAAGGCCCCTTGCCCTCGCAAAACAACGGGCGCACATAAGCAGGTACAAAGCCCGGGAAATCAAAAGCATTAGCTACACCCCGTTTATCTTTTGCCTGCCCACGGATGTTATTGCCGTAATCAAAAGTAATAGCTCCACGTTTTTGCAGCTCCAGCATTTGCTTTACTTGTTTGGCAATGGTATCAAGCGAGCGGTTAATGTATTCATCAGGGCTCGATTCGCGCAGTACCTTTGCTTCTTCTACTGATAAACCTTCGGGGAAGTAGCCCACCAGTTCATCGTGTGCAGAGGTTTGATCGGTAAGTGTATCGGGGGTAATATTTTTATCTATCAAAGCCTGTAGCAAATCCACCGCATTGCAACAAACGCCTATGGATACAGCTTCACCTTTCTCTTTGGCTTCGAGCGCCCAGCTAATGGCTTCATCAATATTATGTGTGTATTTGTCCAGATAACGGGTTTCAATTCTTTTTTTAATCCGCCATTCTTCCACTTCGGCTGCCAGGCAAACACCTTCGTTCATGGTAATAGCTAAAGGTTGAGCGCCCCCCATGCCGCCAAGGCCCGCAGTAACATTCAGTTTGCCTTTTAAAGTGCCGCCAAAGTGCTGTTCAGCCAGCGAAAGAAAGGTTTCGTAAGTGCCCTGAACAATTCCCTGTGTGCCTATATATATCCAGCTACCGGCGGTCATTTGCCCGTACATTATCAGCCCCTTTTTTTCCAGTTCGCGGAAATGTTCCCACGTGGCCCATTTGCCCACCAGGTTCGAATTGGCAATCAATACACGCGGTGCATCTTTGTGCGAGCGTAATATGCCCACCGGTTTGCCGCTTTGCACTAAAAGGGTTTCATCTTCTTCTAAATCGCGTAGGCATTCTACTATTTTATCAAAGGCTTCC